>DASZWL010000478.1:0-2650 GCA_035546695.1 Rhodanobacteraceae bacterium
GAGATCGCCGCGGCCGACGCGGCCGTCAAGGTTGCGCGCGCGCATGTCGAAGAAGCGCGCGCCGAGCTCGATGCGCGCAAGATCGCGGCGCCGGTCGCCGGACGCATCGCGCGGCGCATCGTGCGCGTCGGCGATGTCGTCTCGCCGCAATCGTCGGATGCGCTGTTCGAGATCCTGCCGCAGCGACCGCGCATCGTGCGCGCCGAGCTGAACGAGAGCTACGTCGACAAGGTCAAGCCCGGCATGGAGGCCGAGGTCGTGCGCGATGCCGATTCGGGTGCGCCCGTTCAGGCGCGCGTGCTGCGCATCGGCGACGTGTTCGGGCCGAGCCGGCTGGCCGACGATCCGCAGGAGCGCGCCGGTGCGCGCGACGTCGAATGCGTGCTGACGCTCGAAGGCGGCGATTTCCGCATCGGCCAGCGCGTGCTGGTACGATTCCGGCGCTGAGGCGCGTTCCGGCCGCGAAGCGATCGAAAGGACCGCGAAAGCCGGCACTGGCTAGGATTTTTCGAGACGGCCGCCCGGCCGCACAAGGATATTTCGCGTGTCCGACTGGACGATTCTCTGCGATTTCGACGGCACCGTGTCCGTCGAGGACATCACCGACTCGCTGCTCGAGCGCTTCGCGCGCCCCGGCTGGCAGAAGATCGAGCAAGCCTGGCGCCGCGGCGAGATCGGCTCGCACGATTGCATGGCCGAGCAGGTCGCGCTGCTCGACGCGAGCCGCGACGAGATCGATGCGCATCTCGACACGATGATGATCGACCGCGCGTTTCCGGCGTTCGTCGCCGAGGCCGAGGCGGCCGGCATTCCGCTCGCGATCGTCAGCGACGGACTCGATTACGCGATCCGGCGCATCCTCGACAGCCACGGCCTCGGCCGCCTGCCGATCATCGCGAACCGGCTCGAGGTCGCAGGTCCGCGCGAATGGCGGCTCGATTTTCCGTACGGCAGCCCGACCTGCCGCATCGCGAGCGGCAACTGCAAGTGCGCCTGCGCCGGACGCGCGCGCGCGGGCCGGAGCCGCGTGCTGCTGATCGGCGACGGCGCATCGGATTTCTGCGTGGCGGGCGAAGCCGATCTCGTGTTCGCCAAACACCGCTTGATCGAGCATTGCCGTTCGGCCGGCATCGCCTACGTGCCGGTCACGGGTTTCGCCGATGCGCTCGATCTGCTGCCAACGCTGATCGCCGGCGAACTCGCGGCGCACAATGCGGCTGTCGCGCCGGTATAACGGCATCGCACTTTTTTGACACGTCGATTTCCGCGCCGCCTGGCGCGCGGCACAATGCACGCAGCAAGCGTGAAACGGACATCCGATGAACTACGACATTTCCCGACAGAAGACGCTGCCCGCGACCGACGCCGAGCTGCTCGCCGACGAAGCGAAGTACTGCTCGTTCGGCGATACCGTGCATTATTCCGATCCGCCGAAGATTTTCGCGCGCTGCGAAGGCAGCTATCTCTACGATCGCGCCGGCACGCCGTTCCTCGACTTGCAGATGTGGTATTCGGCGGTCAACTTCGGCTACGCGAATCCGCGTCTCAACGATGCGCTGAAGCGGCAGATCGACACGCTGCCGCAGGTCGCGAGCCAGTATCTGCACCCGACCAAGATCGAGCTCGCGAAAATCGTCGCCGAGGACGCGAAGAAGAAATGGGGCCGCGACGGCCGCGTGCACTTCAACGTCGGCGGCTCGCAGTCGGTCGAGGATTCGCTGAAGCTCGTGCGCAACGCGTCGAACGGCAAGAGTCTCGTGTTCGCGTTCGAGGGCGGCTATCACGGGCGCACGCTCGGCGCGTCGGCGATCACCTCGTCGTACCGATATCGCCGACGCTACGGCCATTTCGATCGCGCGCAGTTCATCGAATTTCCGTATCACTTCCGTGGTCCGAAAGGCATGACGAAGGAGGAATACGGCGAGCATTGCGTCGCGAAGTTCGAGCGCCTGTTCGAGACCGAATACAACGGCGTCTGGGATCCGAAGGCCGGCCAGTGCGAATACGCGGCGTTCTACGTTGAGCCGATCCAGGGCACCGGCGGTTACGTGATCCCGCCGCCGAATTTCTTTTCCGGCCTGAAGCGCGTGCTCGACAAGTACGGCATCCTGCTCGTCGTCGACGAGATCCAGATGGGCTTCTTCCGCACCGGCAAGCTCTGGTCGATCGAGCATTTCGGCGTGAAACCCGACGTGCTCGTGTTCGGCAAGGCGCTGACGAACGGACTCAATCCGCTCGCCGGCATCTGGGCGCGCGAGGAGCTGATCAATCCGAACGTGTTTCCGCCGGGCTCGACGCATTCGACGTTCGCGTCGAACCCGCTCGGCACCGCGGTCGGTCTCGAGACGATGAAGATGCTCGCCGAGACCGATTACGAATCGATGGTCATGAAGAAGGGCGCGCATTTCCTCGAAGGTTTGCGCGATTTGCAAAAACGTCATCCGGAGATCGGCGATGTCGACGGCCTGGGCCTTGCGCTCCGCGCCGAGATCTGCGAAGCGGACGGCTTCACGCCGAACAAGAAGCTGCTCGACCGCATGTGCGACATCGGTCTCGCCGGCGAGCTCGAAGAGAAAGGCGAGAAGATCGGCCTCGTGCTCGACGTCGGCGGTTACTACAAGAACGTCATCACGCTCGCGCCGTCGCTGCA
>DASZWL010000479.1:0-9985 GCA_035546695.1 Rhodanobacteraceae bacterium
CGCCGTCATCGCGACGGATCTTTCGGACGCGATCGCGGATTGCGGGCTCGTGCTCGGCGCGACCGCCCGTCGCCGCGACGTTCCGATGGAGGAGATCGATCCGCGCGAAGCCGCGACGCGCGCGCTCGCTGCCGCGAGCAGCGGCGAAGAGGTCGCGCTCGTGTTCGGAAACGAGCGCATCGGCCTCGAGAACGAGGACATCAAGCGCTGCCACGCCGCCGTGACGATCCCGAGCGATCCCGGGTTTCCGTCGTTGAATCTCGCGCAGGCCGTGCAGGTGCTCGCTTACGAGGTCCGCATGGCCGAGCTCGGCGGCACGATGCCGCTGCCGGCGCAGAAGAGCGACGCGCCGGCTTCGAGCGCCGAGCTCGATGCGTTCTTCGAGCATCTCGCGCGCACGCTCGATGCGATCGATTTTCACAAGGGCCGCTCGCCGCGGACGATATTGCTGCGGCTTCGACGTCTCTATCTTCGCGCGCGGCTCGATCGGCGCGAGCTGCGCATCCTGCATGGAATCCTGACGGATACCGAGCGCGCCGTGCGCACGGACGAACAGTAGAAATCCATTCCTGCGCCGAAAAAACGATGCGCGTCAGAAGAGATCGCGCACCGCGTCGACGGCCGCCTGACTCAGCGTCAACAACACGATGGCGATGCCGATGCTCGCGAGCCACGCGACGATCAGCGTGATGCCGTCGCGCTCGATCAGCGCGACCGCGTAGACGACGAGCAGCAATCCGAACAGGTAATTCGTGAACGGAATCGGCAGCGCGAGCGCGATGCCGATCAGCACGAGCAGGAGACCCGTGATCCGGTGCACCGGCTGGCGGGTCAGCGTTTCGAGGCGCGGGCGCGAAAGCCGTTCTATCCAGCGCAGCACCGGCGTCAGCCGCGCGACGAAGCGCTCGATGGTGCCGCGGCGCACGCTGCGCTTTCGAAGCCGCGCCGGCAACCACGGCCGCGCGAGGCCGAATGCCATCTGAAGGCCGACGATCGTCACGAGCACGCCCATCGGTCCGCCTACGCCGATCGGAACCGGAATGAAATTCGGCAGCGCGAGCAGCAGGATCACGAATCCGAACGAGCGCTCGCCGAGCGGATCGAGCACGTCGCCGAACGCGATCTCTTCATCGCGGCTCGATGCGAGCACGTCGGCGAGGAGCTCGGTCGTCCGGACGTGGCCGTTCGCGGCGCTCATTCGTTCGCGGCGACCGCTTCGCGCGCGATCAGGATCTTGTCGATCCTCGGCCCGTCGAGATCGACGACCTCGAAGCGGAAGCCATGCCAGACGAACGCTTCGCCGACGGACGGAATCCGGCCGAGCTGCGCCATCACCATGCCGGCGGCGGTGCGAAAGTCGTGGTCTTCCTCGTTCGGGAGCTCGGCGATGCCGAGCAGCTCGCGGACGTCGTCCGTCGAAACGCTGCCGTCGATCAGCCAGCTTCCGTCGGCGCGCTCGACGATCGGCTGCGCGGCCGTCTCGATCAGCGGCGTCGCGGTCTTGCCGACGACGGCGGCGAGCAGGTCGTTCAGCGTGACGAGCCCTTCGATGTCGCCGTACTCGTCGACGACGAGCGCGAGCGCGGTCTCGGCGTCGCGGAATTCCTCGAGCAGATCGAGCGCGCGCGCCGTGGCCGGCACGTACAGCGGCTTGCGCAGCGTGCGGAACAGATCGGTCGTGCCGGAGCCGATCTGCGCGATCAGGCGCTTGGCCTCCAGCACGCCCAGCACTTCCTGCTCGCCGCCGCGATAGACCGGATAGCGCGAATACGGCGTCTCGCGCATGACCTTGATGTTCTCCTCGAGCGAAGCCGTCGTGTCGAGCCAGGCGATGCGCGTGCGCGGCGTCATGACGCTGTCGACCGTGCGGTCGCCGAGGCGCAGCACGCGGTTGACCATGTTGCGCTCGTCGCTGTCGATGACGCCCTGGTCGACGCCTTCGGCGACGAGGAGGCGAATCTCCTCCTCGCTGACGTGCTCGCGCGTCGCGCCGTTCATGCGCAGGAGACCGAGCAAGAGGCGCGTCACGGAGATCAGGAAGAACGCGAACGGCGCGGCGAGCCAGGTCAGCACGCGCATCGGCAGCGCGGTCGCGATCGCGAACCGCTCCGGATCGACGAGCGCGATGCGCTTGGGCAACAGCTCGCCGAGCAGCATCTGGATGAACGTGATGCCGGAGACGGCGACGACGACGCCGATCGGCAGGCTGTACGGATCGATCCACGGGATGTCGAGCGCGTCGAGCGAGGTGCCGATGCGCTCGCCGATCGTCGCGCCGAGCGAGGCGCCGGCGCCGACCTGGAGCAGCGTGATGAACACCTGCACCGTCGCGAGGAAATTCTCGGGTTGCTGGGCGAGGCCGAGCGCGACCTTGGCGCGGCGGCTCGTCAGCGCGAGATGCTTCAGCCGGCTCCGCCGCGCGACCATGAGGGCCATTTCGCTGAGAGCGAAAAAGCCGTTCAGCACCGCGAGGAGGACGACCAGCGCGATCTGCAGCAGCATCCGGACCCGTGTCTTGCAGGAGGGTCCGAGAGTGTAGCAACCGGCGCCGCGGGCCGATCAAACGCCGGCCGTCGTCCGCGATCTGCGGCGGGCGTGGCACCCGTTGCTGTAACATGGATGTCACATCGGGATCGCGCGGGCGGGAGTCGGCCCGCGCGGCCTTCCATCCTGCGAATCGCGGCGTCATCCCATGTTTTCGTTGCAGACGATCTTCGGCAAGGGCGACAAGTTCTACGGCCTTCTGGAAGCGAGCGCCGACGCCGCGCGACAGAGCACGCGCGCGCTGATCGCGTTGCTCGCCGCGCCGGTCTCGACGCGCTCGCTCGACGAGTTCCGCGTCACGCGCCGGCGCGAGAAGGACCTTTTCGCGCAGATCAGCGAGGCGCTCGTCGACGCGTTCGTGACCGCGATCGAGCGCGAGGACATCGAGGCGCTGGCCGGCGCGCTCTACAAGATTCCGAAGACCGTCGAGAAATTCGCCGAGCGCTACGTGATGTTCGCCGACCGCCTCGCCGACGTCGATTTCGCCTCGCGCGCGGGAATGCTCGAGAAGGCGGCCGACGTCATCGTCCAGATGACTTCGCAGCTGCGCAAGGGATTCCATCTCGACGTCATGCGTGATCTCAACGAGCGCATGCAGTCGATCGAGAGCGAGGCCGACCGTCTGATCCTCGATCTCTATCGCGATCTTTTCACGAACGAAAGCGATCCCGCGAAGCTGCTCCTGCGCAAGGATCTCTTCGAGCTGCTCGAGAAGGCGATCGACCGGTGTCGCGATGCGGGGAATGTGATTTATCAGATTGCGTTGAAGAATTCCTGAGCGGGGAATCGAGAATGGGGAATAGGGAATCGGGGAGGCAGCTGCGGATCTGCGTGGCGGTGCCTGTGCTTTCCCCATTCCCCATTCGCCATTCCCGATTCCCACGCCCCGAAGGAGCGCAAGCATGAGCCTCACGCTCGTGCTCGTCGTCGTGCTCGTCGCGCTCGCGTTCGAGTACATCAACGGATTCCACGACACGGCGAACTCGATCGCGACGGTCGTCGCGACGAAGGTGCTGAGTCCGGGGCAGGCGGTCCTGCTCGCCGCGTGCACGAACTTCGTCGGCGCGCTGCTCGGCACGGCGGTCGCGAAGACGATCTCGTCGGGGCTGATCGACGCCGGCGTCGTCGCGGTGACGCCGCAGCTCCTGATCTGCGCGCTGCTCGGCGCGACGATCTGGGATCTGATCACTTGGTGGTGGGGACTGCCGTCGAGCTCGTCGCACGCACTGATCGGCGGATTGTGCGGCGCCGCGCTCGCGGCCGCGGACAACTGGGCGGCGATCATCTGGTGGCAGGGCGGTGCACATTGGTGGGAAGGCAAGGGGCTCCTGCCGAAAGTCGTCATGCCGATGGTGATGTCGCCGCTCGCGGGTTTCCTGCTCGGATTCGCGATCATGGGCGCGTTGTTCGCGCTGCTTTCGACGCTCGGCGATCGCGGGCCGCTGAAGCACGCGATCCGTCCGCGCACCGTGAACGCCGTGTTCGCGAAGATCCAGATCCTTTCGTCGAGCGCGATGGGCATCTCGCACGGGCTCAACGACGCGCAGAAGACGATGGGCATCATCGCGCTCGCGCTAGCGGGCGCGACGACGGCCGGCAGCCTCGACGGGATTCCGCGCTGGCTTTCGTTCCTGCGCATTCCCGAGCTCGCCGATCACGCGTTCACGATTCCGGTGTGGATCAAGGCGACCTGCGCGCTCGTCATGGCTTCGGGCACGATGGCCGGCGGCTGGCGCATCATCCGCACGCTCGGCCACAAGATGGTGAAGCTTCAGCCGATGAACGGCGTCGCGGCCGATATTGCGTCGTCGACCGTCATCATCACGGCGTCGACGCTCGGCATTCCGGTCTCCACGACGCACAACGTGTCGTCGGCGATCATGGGCGTCGGCGCCGCCAAACGTGCGAACGCGATCAAGTGGACCGTCGTCGAGCGCATGGTGTGGGCGTGGCTGCTGACGTTGCCGGTGACGGCGGCGCTGGCATGGATGCTGGTGCGCGCGCTCAAGTTGCTCGGCGGCGCCGACTGAACGTGATTGATCGGTACGCGCTTTTCTCTTCTCTCCGTCTTCCGCCGCAACCCATTGTCGTCATTCCCGCGAAAGCGGGAATCCATCGGCTTCTTGTTCGGATGCATGAAAAGCAACATGGATTCCCGCGTTCGCGGGAATGACGGCAGGAAACAGTGGCGGAAGCGGAAAAGGATTGCAGCTAAAACGTATCCCCACCGCTCGAAATCGCCTGTTCCATGCGATCGCCGAGCGTGCCGAGCTCGCGGATTACGCGATCGAGCTCTTCTTCCGAAAGAAACGCGTAAGGCCGATTCTCGCAAAGATGCAGGAACGGCGAGCCGTCCAGGTCGCTGATCGCGAGATAGCCCGTGCGCTGCTCCCAGTTGAAGCGCAGGCACCGCGTGCCGTCGATGCCGGCATACGGTCCGACCGGCGTCGAGATGCGCAGGTACTTGCCGCCTTCCTCGTCTTCGAGCTCGGTGAGATACATGCCTTGATGGCGCCCGTCGTCGAGCGTCAGGTCGAAGCTGATCAGATACGGATCGTTCGTCCTGAGCGTGTGGCGGCTGCCGGCATGGGAGCGGATCTGTTCGAAGCTCTGCACGTTGGCTCTCGGTCGAGGCGGCGCCCTATGCTAGCGTTTGCCACCGATGAAGTCAGTCAAGTCCGAGGCGCCGCCACCCCTCGATCATGCCGGCATCGTGAACACGATCCGCGCGATCCCGCGGGGTTCCGTTGCGAGCTACGGCGAAGTCGCCGCGCGTGCCGGATTACCGGGCCGCGCGAGACTGGTCGGACGCGTGCTCGGCGAAGTCTCAAGGCTCCCGTGGTTCCGCGTGCTGCGCTCGGACGGACGCATCGCGTTTCCGCCCGGAAGTCGCGGCTTTCGCGAGCAGGTGCGACAGCTAGCGGGCGAGGGCGTGCTCGTCGTGCGAGGGCGCGTCGACATCGCGAGGTTCGGCTGGGATCGCAATCTCGATGTTGCGCTCTGGGCTCCGCCGCCCGAGCCGGCGCGTCGTCGCGAGACATCGCGAAAAAAGCCGGTGGGAAGTCGAAAACGCTGAAGGATCGCCGTCCGAATGCGGCATACGTCAAATTCCGGGCGGGCTCGCTCGCGCTAGAGTCCTCTCCGGTCGGAGCTGCGGACGTCACGTCCGGCGGGGGAGCGTCGTGGTCATCCGTTGCGTGGAGCGGTTCGGGCTCGCGGCCGTGCTGGCCGGCTTCTGCGGCATCGCGGCCGCGCAATCGGCGAGCCATCGTCCGGACTCCGCGTTCCGTGACAGTTTCGACGGTGCCTCCGGTCCTGCGTTCGATGCCGACGCCGCGCGCTTCCTCGCGCAGGCGACGTTCGGGCCGACGTCGGACGGCATCGCGCACCTTCGCGACGTCGGTTACGACGGCTGGCTGAACGAGCAGTTCGCCGCGCCCGCATCGACCGAGACGCAATACCTCGACTGGGTCTCGGCGACGTGGCCCGACGAATACCTCTTCGACGACACGCGCATCGAGATCTGGACGATCAACTCGGTCGGCGCGCCCGATCCGAGCCGCGCCGGTTATCCGGCGAACGCGGCGACGGATCAATTGCGCCAGCGCGTCGCGCTCGCGCTCAGCGAGATCTTCGTCGTCTCGAACTCGAACGGAACGCTCGCCTATCAGCCGTGGTCGCTCGCGAGCTTTTACGACCTGCTCGCGGCCGACGCGTTCGGCAACTACCGCACGCTGCTCGAGGACGTCACGAAGCATCCGGCGATGGCGATCTTCCTCAGCATGATCCAGAACCAGAAGGCCGACCCGGAGCAGAACATCCATCCGGACGAGAACTACGCGCGCGAGGTCATGCAGCTCTTTTCGGTCGGGCTCGTGCAGCTCAACCTCGACGGCACGCCGGCGCTTTCGGGCGGGCAGGAAGTGCCGACGTACGATCAGACGACCGTGCGCGGCTTCGCGGCCGTGTTCACCGGCTGGGACTGGAACAGCTCGGCGGCGTCGGAGTGCGAGCTGACCGATTCCTGTTGCGACGAGGACCGCTATTTCTGGTGCGGTCCGACGAGCTCGTCCGATCCCGGCTGGCGGCTGCCGATGGAGCCGGTCGAGCACTATCACGACAACACCTCGGACAAGCAGCTGCTGAACTATCCCGGCGTCGCGCTTGCGAACGGCGTGCTCGTGCATGGCGGCAACGCGCAAGCCGAGATGACGGCCGCGCTCGACAACATCTTCCATCATCCGAACGTCGGGCCGTTCATCGCGAAGCGGCTGATCGAGCGGCTCGTGACGAGCAATCCGACGCCGGCTTACGTGCAGCGCGTCGCGCAGGTCTTCAACGACGACGGCGCCGGCGTGCGCGGCGACATGAAAGCCGTGATCCGCACGATTCTGCTCGATCCCGAGGCGCGCTACGGCCAATGGCAGCATCCGGATACGTTCGGCAAGCTGCGCGAGCCCTTGCTGAAGATCACGCAGATGTGGCGCGCTATGGCGGCGCGCTCGACCGGCGGGCGCATCCAGACGCTACGTCCGTGGCCGCCGATCGAGGATCAGATCGGCCAGGCGCCGCTCCGCTCGCCGACCGTGTTCAATTTCTTCAAGCCGGATTACGCGCAGCCGGGCGAGGTCGCGACGACGGGGCTCGTCAGCCCGGAGTTCCAGATCCTGACCGATTCGATGATCGTCGACACGCCGAACTGGCTCTTCCACGAAGTCTTCTGCGACTACACCGGCAGCGAGGATTGCTGGGCCAGCGACGATCCCGCGACGATGCAGATGGACGAGGATCGCGACGCCGCGCTCGCCGCGAGCGATCCCGGCGCGCTCGTCGATTCGTACAACGCGCTGTTCATGTCCGGCCAGATGTCGCCGTTCATGCGCAACGTGCTCGTCACGCGCCTTCAGCAGATGACGCACGACGACTACGGCAACGAGCTCGGACGCAGGCGCGTGCAGCATGCGCTGTACCTGATCCTGAATTCGCCCGAATACTCGATCCAGAAGTGAGGCCGGCCATGCACGTGAATCGTCGCGAATTCCTGCGCAAGAGCATCTGCGCCGCGCTCGGCGGAGCGAGCCTCTATTCCGCGCTCGGCAGCCTGCGCCTGATCGGTGCTGCCGCGGCGGCGCAGCGGCCGAACGGCTTTTCGGATTACAAAGCGCTCGTCTGCATCTTCATGTACGGCGGCAACGACAGCTTCAACACCGTCGTGCCGATCAGCGGTCAGGATCAGGTCGACTACATCGCCTCGCGCGGCAGTCTTGCGCTCACCTCCGGCCTGCACGCGCTGACGCCCGACGCCGGTCCGTCGAACTACGGTCTGCATCCGGCGATGGCAGAGATCGCGAGTCTCTTCAACAGCGGCGACGCAGCGATCGTCGCGAACGTCGGCAGCCTGCTCTATCCGATCACGCAATCGCAGTATCAGAACGGCACGGTGCCGACGCCGCCGCAGCTCTTCTCGCACGACGATCAGACGAACCAGTGGCAGACCTCGCGGCCGGACGATCCGAACGCGAACGGTTGGGGCGGCCGCATCGCCGACGTGCTGCACGCGGCGAACCAGGGCCAGATTCCGATGAGCATCACGGTGTCGGGCCAGAACCGATTCCAGCGCGGCGCGATCGTCAGCCAGTACGGCGTCGATGCGTGGGGCGCATCGTGCTCGGCGGCCGGTGATCCGGATTGCGGACCGTTCAGCGTGACGACGATGAACTATCTCGGCGACGGTCCCGAATCGTGGCTGATCGACTGGGACGATCCGAACGTCGTCGCGAACGACGCGACGGCATACAACGCGCTGATCGCGAGCGGCACGCAGGCGCACGTGCTCGAGCGCGCGTACGCGGACGCTGCGACGCGCACGATCGCGAACTCGACGCTGCTCAACAGCGCGCTCGCCGCGGCCGGTACGCTCGCTACGCCGTTTCCCGACACCGATCTCGGCAACCAGCTCGCCGCGGTCGCGATGCTGATCAAGGTGCGCGCATCGCTCGGCATGAGCCGGCAGATCTACTTCGTATCGGTCGGCAACTACGACACGCATGGCACGCAGCTCGACGATCAGAACGACAACCTGATGCAGCTCTCGCAGGGCGTCAATGCGTTCCACACCGAGATGCAGCAGCAGGGTATCGGCGACAGCGTGACGACGTTCACCTCGTCCGACTTCGGGCGCTCGCTCGCGGTCAACGGCGACGGCACCGATCACGGCTGGGGCGGCCATCATTTCGTCGTCGGCGGCGCGGTGAACGGACGCAAGTTCTACGGCGCGATGCCGTCGCTGAAGCAGGACGGCAATCCGGACGACACCGGCTACGGGCAGATCATCCCGACGCAGGCCGTCGACCAGTACGCGGCGACGCTCGCGCGCTGGTTCGGCGTCGATTCCGGCGGACTCAACGACATCTTCCCGAATCTCGGCCGCTTTCCGACCAGCGATCTCGGCTTCATGGGTTGAGCGCGACGTTGCGAGAGCGCATGCGTCTCCGTTTCTTCGTTGCGGCCTTGTCGCTGGCGCTCGCCTGGAGCGCGAGCGCGCAGGCGACCATTTATGTCGTCACGGCGAACGACGATATGACGTTCACGCCGGCGTCGATCACGATCCATCAGGGCGATGCGATCCGCTTCGAGAATGCCGGCGGCGTCCACAACGTCCATGCCGACGACGACAGCTTCATCTGCTCGCTGAACTGCAATACGAACAACGCGCCGAGCGACTTGCCGTGGAGCGTCGTCGTGCGCTTCAACCGGCTCGGAACGATCGGTTACTTCTGCGACGAGCACGGCAACACGACGAGCGGCATGCGCGGCTCGGTGACGGTCATCGATCGCGTCTTCGTCGACGGGTTCGACGGGCCGCCTGCGGATTGAAAAGCACGCGCTCGATCGAGCGGCGCGCTTTTCCGCTCTCCCGCTTGCGGGAGAGTGCAGGGTGAGGGCCGACGGAGTGAGGCCTTCATGCAGGCTCGCTCCGGTTCAAAACAAGACAAGCGAAAAGCCTTCCCTCACCCCAACCCTCTCCCGCAAGCGGGAGAGGGGGAAAAGCCGCTGCGCGGTGGATGTCGTTGCGCCGTGCGCGCCGCTTGAATCGCGAATCCGAGCCGGAATCTTCGAAGCAGCCTCGCGCCATCCGCGCGCGTGGTCCACAATCACCTGCTCCGATCGGGATTCCCGCATGCCTTTCGACCTTCCTCCCGTCACGCGCGCACTGCTGATCGCGAACGTCGCCGTCTATCTTCTGCAGATGGTCACCGGCGACACGCTGATCGCGCATTTCGCGCTATGGCCGTTCGGGCCGTCGCGCTACGTCGACGTTCCCGGCTTCGAGCCGTGGCAGCTCGTGACGTACGCGTTCCTGCACGGCGGACTCACGCACATCGCGTTCAACATGCTCGCGCTCTGGATGTTCGGCGGGCCGATCGAGCGCCTGTTCGGC
>DASZWL010000480.1:0-4824 GCA_035546695.1 Rhodanobacteraceae bacterium
GCCGGACGCTTCGCATAGCGCGCGCCGAGCCACGCGAACAGGAGCGCGCCGGCGTCGACCAGCATGTGACCCGCATCGGCGAGCAAGGCGAGCGAGCCGGAAACGATTCCGCCAACCGCTTCGGCGATCAGCATCAGCGACGTCAGCGCGAACGCGAGCAGTAGCCGGCGCTCGCGATGACTCGCGTGCGCGTGGGCGTGGGCGTGATGAGCGTGGCTCATGGTGGCGAAATGCTAGGGAGCGTCGAGGCGGTTACACAATCACGGAGCCGCGAATGGGGACTTGGGAATGGGGAATCGTGCGCGCGGAACCGGTCGGTGCCCTCATGCGACGCGATACGTCGCGTCGCTTTCCATTCGCGATTCGCGATGCGCGCCTTTCGATTCCCTCGCGACTTCCTAATGCTCGCACGCGGCGTCATGCACGTGCCCGTGCGCGAGCCTGAGGTTCGTCAGGTGCGCGAGCGCGACCAGCGTGCCGCCGATGCTGACGAGAACCGCGTGCAGCGTCCCGCTGTGGTCGAAGTCGACCGCGATGCCGGCCATCAAGAGCGCGATGCCGGGCGCGAGGAACCAGAACGCGCGGTAGCGACGATGACGCCGGAAGCCGATCCAGAACGTCGTCAGCGCAAGCGCGCTCGCGAACGCGATGAAGCCGCGCTCGAAGCGATGGTCGGCGAGGAATCCGAGCCCGATCGCCGGCAGCGCCGCGATGATCAGCGGCAACACCGCGCAATGGACCGCGCAAAGGAATGAAGCCGACGCGCCGAAGCGGTCGGCGATGCGCGCCCATGCGGAATGTTTCGGGATCGGGTTCAACGCGATTTCCTCAGTCTGCAACAACATAACACCTGCCGATAGCGTTCCCAAGATCCGACCGATCTTCGATCGTGATCGATTCCTTTCGCGTGCAGGCGGCTTGCATGACTTCCGGCGGATACGTCATCCTCAGAATAGTTACAATATAACATAACCTTATTAACCGGGGAGATCCCATGGAATTCCGGCACGTTCTTCTGACCGCCTGCATCATCGCCTCGATGACCGTGCACGCCGACGACGGCGTGCCCGCCTCCCCGGATCCGCAGGATTCGGACGGAAAGCCGGCGCGGGATCCGGACGCCGAGCCGGCCGCGAAGCTCGAGGATGTCATCGTCACGGCGGTTCCGATCGGACAGACCGCCGACGAGATCGTGACGCCGGTCAGCGCGCTCGCCGGCGAAGCGCTCGACGACGCGCGAACCGGCACGATCGGACAGACGGTCGCCGGCGTTCCCGGCGTGCAGTCGACATCGTTCGGCGCCGGCGTCGGTCGTCCGGTGATCCGCGGCATGGACGGCCCGCGCGTTTCCGTGCTAAGCGACGGGCTCGGCTCGGAGGACGTCTCGAACGTGAGCCAGGATCACGCCGTCACGGTCGAGCCGTTCCTCGCCGATCAGATCGAGATCCTAAAAGGCCCGTCGACGCTGCTCTACGGTTCCGGCGCGATCGGCGGCGTCGTCAACCTCGTCGACGGACGCATTCCGCAAACTGCGCCGGCGAACGGCCTCGCAGGACGCGTCTCCCTCGGCTACGACAGCGTCTCGAACGGCGGTACCGGGATGTTCCGCGTCGATGCCGGCGGCGACGGCTTCGCGCTGCACGCCGACGGGCTCGACCGGCACGACGGCGATTACGACATTCCGGGCCGTGAATTGCCCAACAGCTGGGTGCACACGAAAGCCGGTGCGCTCGGCGGATCGTGGCTCGGCGACTGGGGCTATCTCGGCGTCTCGGTCTCGCGTTATCTCGACAACTACGGCAATCCCGCCGAAGCCGGCGAGGACGGCGAGCCGCCCGTGCATCTCGCGATGGAGCAGTCGCGCTACGACATGAAGGGCGCGCTGAACACGCCGTTCGCCGGCATCGACAAGGCCGAGTTCAGCTTCGGGCACACCGATTATCAGCACATCGAGTTCGACGGCGACGAACCCGGCACGACGTTCACGAACGACGCGAACGAAGGCCGGCTCGTGATGACGCATTCGCCGCTCGGCGGCTGGCGCGGCGCGTTCGGCGTGCAGTTCTTCCATCGCGATTTCGCGGCCGTCGGCGACGAAACGTTCGTGCCACCGACCGCGACGAAAGGGCTCGGCCTCTTCGCGACCGAGCAGAAAACGTGGGGACCGCTGAAGCTCGATCTCGGCGCGCGCGGCGACACGCAGACGAGCGATCCCGACGGCGGACGCGAACGCGACTTCCATCCTTCGAGCTTCGCCGTCGGACTTTCCTGGCGCTTCGACGACAGCTGGCACGTGACGCTGAATCTCGACCGCTCGCAACGAGCGCCCGCCGAAGAGGAGCTGTTCGCGAACGGTCCTCACGATGCGTCTGCGACGTTCGAAGTCGGCGATCCGAACCTCGGCGTCGAGACCGCGAACCAGATCGAGCTCGGCCTTCACTATCACGGCGCGCTCGTTGAGGCGAAGATCGCCGCGTACTACAACCGCTACGACGATTTCATCTATCTCGCCGACACGGGCCTCATCGAGGACGATCTTCCGGTGCGCGACTGGTCGCAGGCGAACGCACGTTTTCGCGGCGCCGAAGCCGAGGCGACGTTTCATCTCGCGAAGAATGCGAGCGGGCATTATGACCTGCGCGTCTGGGGCGACACCGTGCGCGCGACGCTCGCCGACGGCGGCAACCTGCCGCGCATCCCGGCCGGACGCTTCGGCACGGAGCTCCAATGGCGCAGCGATGCCTGGCGCGCGAGCCTCGGCGCTGTCCATTATTTCGATCACGACGAGATCGCGCCGTTCGAGACCGAGACGGCCGGCTTCACGCTCGTCAACGCGCGCCTCGCGTGGGATTTCTACAACGGCGATCGCACGAGCTGGGAAGCGTTCCTCGACGGCGACAACCTGACGAACCAGACCGCGCGGCTTTCGACGTCATTGATCAAGGACGACGCGCCGCTGCCGGGACGCAACGTCTCGATCGGCATTCGCGGGTTGTTCTAAGTCTTTTCGTTTCCGGAATTGCTGAAGGAGCGTGCTTCCCCACTCTCTCGCGCGGGAGAAGGCAGCGTGAGGGCGACGCCTGGTTCGAACCGCAATGTTCTCCGATCTGAAATGTTCTCCGATCTGAGCGACGAAAGACGAACGCGTGACTCAAAGCGTCCCCTGATTAGCGTCGAATCCCTGTTTTCACCTCTCCCGCTTGCGGGAGAGAGCCTGCCCCGGACTTGATCCGGGGTCGCGCCGAAGGCGCGGGTGAGGGAAACCTTGAGACGACATACCAAGCCTTCCCTCATCCGCCTGCCGGCACCTTTTCCCGCGAGCGGGAGAAGGGATCATGACTGAGATTCAACTCTAGTCAGGAAGCGCCGCAAGACAAAAAGCGAGTCTTCTTGCGACTTTCCGGTGTCCTGCCCTTTGTCTGTCCGCTGTCTGCATTCATACCCTCCCCCGTCCTGGAAATCCGAACAAGCCCTGCTGTACCGCAGCATGACAATCGCCAACGAAAACCTCACGATGTAAACGTTTACGTAAACGTTTACATCGCAGCGCCGGGACGCGCTCTTCGGGCAACGGGGACGTCGTGACCGCAACGATCAAAGATGTCGCGCGCGCTGCGGGCGTGTCCGTCGCCTCGGTCTCGCGCGCGCTCAACGGTCATGAAAGCGTCACCGAAGAGACGCGTGCGCGCATCATCAAGGCAGCCAATGATCTGCGCTACGTGCCGCACGCCGCGGCGCGCAGTCTGATCACGCGACGGACCGACACGGTCGGCGTCGTCCTTCCCGATCTCCACGGCGAGTTCTTCTCCGAGCTGATCCGCGGCATGGACACCGCGGCGCGTGCGAGCGGGCGGCATCTCCTGATCTCGAGCTCGCACGGCTCGGCGTCGGAAGCGGCGCAGGCGCTGCTGACGTTGCAAGGACGCGTCGACGGCCTCCTCGTGATGTCGCCGCACGCCGACACGCGCATGCTCGCCGCCAACCTGCCGCAGGCGCTGCCGATCGTGTTGATGAACACGCGCATCGCGTCGGGCAGCTATGCCGCGCTCTCGGTCGACAACTACGGCGGCGCCGCGGCGATGATGCGATACCTCATCGATTGCGGTTACTCGCGCATCGCGTTCATCGGCGGGCCGGCGCAGAACTTCGATGCGGACGAACGCCTGCGCGGCTATCGCGAGACGCTCTCATCGGAACGCGGCGCGGTCGAGACGATCCTGCCGGGCGATTTCGGCGAAGCCTCCGGCTATCGCGCAGGCCTCGATCTTCTTGCGCACAGCGAGCGACCGGACGCGATCTTCGCCGCGAACGACATGATGGCGCTCGGCTGCCTCTTCGCGCTGACCGAGCACGGCCTTCGCGTGCCCGACGACATCGCGCTCGCGGGATTCGACGACGTTCCGATCGCGCGCTTCGCGTCGCCGCCGCTGACGACCGTGCGCGTGCGCATCGCCGATCTCGGCCGGCGCGCGTTCGAGCGACTCGTCGCACGGATCGACGGCGATCCCGACGAGGCGCGCATCAACGAGCAGCTCGCGTGCGAGCTCGTCGTGCGCCAGTCCACTGGTAAATCCACCCGCGCGTCGGCAGGCGACACGAGCTGAGCCGATCGCTTTCACACGACTCTTTTTCGCATCAACTTTTTTCGTTTCGACAGACAAGACACATCGGGGAGCCCATCATGAAGATCGATCGCCACGTCCTGCAAAGACCCCGGCTGCTTGCGCTCGCGCTCGCGGGCTGCCTTGCCGCCACCGCGACGCCGGTACTTGCGCAGAGCACCGGCGCGACGCTGCGCGGCCAGGCGACGGCCGGCGAGGAAAT
>DASZWL010000481.1:0-1612 GCA_035546695.1 Rhodanobacteraceae bacterium
GGCGACGTCGAGCTTCGCGTCGGCGAAAATCAGCAGCGCCGCGAGCGTGCCGTACTCGAAATACGTCAGCGCGATCTCGCCGCGCGCGGCCTCGATGCGCTCGAACGCGGCGACAAGACGTTCATCGTCGACGTCAAGACCATCGACGCGCACGCGCTCGTTGTAAGCGAGGAGATGCGGCGACGTGTACGCACCGACGCGCTTGCCGTCCGCGCACAGCATCGCTTCGAGAAACGCGACCGTCGAGCCCTTGCCGTTCGTTCCGCCGACTGAGACGACGACCGGCGCGGGACTCGGCGCGCCGAGCCGGTTCCAGACTTCGCGCACGCGATCGAGACCGAGTGCGATCGCTTGCGGGTGGACGCGCTGCTGGTAGTCGAGCCAAGCCTGAAGGCCGGGATTCGGGATTCGGGATTCGGGATTCGGAAGCATCTCGGCCCGCCGCGATCGATCGGTCTCGGCGCTTGTCGTTCGTGGACGGAATCCCTGAGGCGGCGGCCCTGAGGAACGCCGTCCCCGTTTACGATGCTCGCTTGCTGAGCAGGTCCGCCATGCGCGTCTGCCAGCCGGGACCTGTGGCCTTCCAGGCGGCGAGAACCGATTCCGGAAGACGAATGGTGACCTGACGCCGAGGGTTCGTGGAAACAGGGCGTCCCGCGCGCTTGACGGTGCCGCGCTTCAGCATGGCCTCGGTCAGTTCCGGAAGCTCCTTGTATTCGCCGGCTTTCGTCTTGTGCGAGTCCACGCGCTTGAGATCAGATTTCAAGGTACGGCGCGAGGCGCTCTTGTTCGCGTTCATTGGCTTTTCTCATGCTGAAGATGTGGCGGACGGCTCCTCTTTGCGTATAGCCGATCACGACGAGACGACCCGCGAGACGGCCGAAACAGATTACGCGCTTCTCGCCGTAATCGCGGCGAGTGTCCTCGACTTCGAACGTGAAACCGGCGAAGACCTCCGGCGCGTCTTCGAAGTCGAGGCCGCGCTCATCCAGCGTCTTTTTGCGCTTGGCAGGATCATAACTGATGAGCATTTATTGTAACTACAACAATATGCCAATGCAAGAAAACGCCTGCCGCAAAGCTCGGGCTTGGACGACGCCTACCGCATCAAGATCCGCCGCGGCCGCACCGGCAGCTTGCCGCGCCAGTACTGGATCAGCACGAAGCCGATCGCCATGCCGCCGAGATGCGCGAAGTGCGCGACGCCGGCCTGCGTGCCGGTGATGCCGAGAAAGAGCTCGACCGCGCCGTAGCCGATCACGAACAGCCACGCCGGCATCGGGATCGGCGGGAACAAGAGGAGGATGCGCGCGTGCGGATACATCATGCCGTACGCGAGCAGGAGTCCGAAAACGCCGCCCGACGCGCCGAGCGTCGGGTAATAGCCGCCGGTCCAGTAACGGACGACGAGGAGCTGCGCGACGGCGGCGCCGACGACGCAGACGAAGTAATACAGCGCGAACGGCCGCGAGCCGAACAGGCGCTCGATCGGCCCGCCGAACATCCAGAGCGCGAGCATGTTGAACGCGATGTGCGTGAGTCCGCCGTGCAGGAACGCGTACGTCACGAGCTGCCACGGCTCGAAGCCGGGAACGTCGACGTAGCGCGACGG
>DASZWL010000482.1:0-11346 GCA_035546695.1 Rhodanobacteraceae bacterium
CGCCGCCGCTCGAAGCCGCGCGCTCGGGCGAGCTTTCGCTCGCCGAGTTGCAGCAGCGCACCGAGGCTGCGCTACTCAACGACGATTTCGCGACGGCGCGCCGGCTCGTCGACACCGCTCCGGAAGCGCTGCGCAAAACGCCAGTCATGCGCCTTCGTCTCGGCCAGATCGAATTCCGTTCCGGCCAGCTCGCGCCGGCTCGCGCGACACTCGAAGCGCTACTCGCCGACACGCCGGCCGAGACCGATGCCGTGCTGCGCGCTCGTGCGCTCTACAACCTCGGCGGAGTATCGCTGCGCCAGGATCGGAACGACGACGCGATCCGCGCGTTCGAAGAAGCGATCGCATTGACAGTCACACGCGACGAGCCCGGCGTGCTCGGCCAGGCCTACACGGGGCTCGCCGCCGCGCAGGTCAACATCGGCAAGTTCGACGAAGCCGCGGACAATCTCGGGCGCGCGCGCGTCGCGGTCGAGCTCGCGGGCGACAAGCTGCAGCTCGCGCGCATCGACGCGAACGAAGGCGTGCTCGACAACGCGCGCGGCCGGCACGCCGAGGCACTGCCGATCCTGCAGCGCGCGGCGGAGCGGTTCCGCCAGTTCGGCGCGTTGAACGAGCTGTTCCTCACGGTCGCCGCGCAGATGAAGGCGCATCTCGCGCTGCTCGATGCGTCGGCCGCGCTCGCGGTCAGCGAGCCGGTCTGGGCCGTGCGCTCGCGACTCGACAATCCGGGCAGCCGCACGGCATTCGAGCTGCAGCGCGCACGTGCGCTCGCCGCCGCGGGACGGCTGACCGACGCGCGCAACCTGCTCGACGAGCTGGCGCGCGCGGCGCGTCCGGAGCAGACCGGACTTCCCGGCGACGTCGCATCGGAGAGCGCGCGCGTCTATCTCGAAGCCGGCGACGCGGCGGCTGCAATCGAATCCGCGCGCGCCGCCGTCGATCGCCTGCCGACGATCGACGAGGCGCGCGAGCGCGCGCGCGCGTGGCTCACGTGGACGCGCGCGCTGCGCGCGGCCGGACGCGCCGACGACGCGCGCGATCAGGTCGCCGCGTTCGCGCACTGGGCCGCGACGCACGACGCGATGCCATCCGTGACTTTGTTCGCAGCACTCGCCGCCGCCGAGCAGGCGCGTGCCGAAGGACGACATCAGGACGAAGCGCGCAGCTACGCGCTCGCACTCGCCGACGCCGAGCGCTGGGCCGTGCCGGCCGATCTCGCCGCCGTCGCCGTTTCGTATGCGAGCAGCCTGATCGCCGAATCCGATTTCGAGCGCGCAAGTGCCGTCACCGGCCGCGTCGCGCGCTGGGCCGATCGCGATTTCGATTGCGCGCTGCTGCAAGCGGGGCTCTATCACGCGCTCGGCCAGCGCTCGACCTGGCAGGTCGCGCTCGCACGCGCGCGCGCGCTCGCCGGCGAGCGGCCGATTCCGCACGCGCTGCTCGATCCGCCGGTCGCGCAGCTCGGCGCTTCATCCTGATCGGGCGATCGATCCACACGACGCGACGCTCTGAGACAATCCGAGCGTGATCGCGCTGATCGACAGCCACAGCCACATCGACGCCGCCGAGTTCGACGACGATCGGGATGCCGTGCTTGCTCGCGCGCGAGCCGCCGGCGTCACGCGGCAGATCGTGCCGGCGATCGCGCTCGACGGCTTCGCGAAGCTGCGCGATCTCTGCCGCGCCGAACCGGGCCTCTATCCGGCCTATGGCCTGCATCCGATGTATCTCGATCGTCATCGTCCCGAGCATCTGGATGCGCTCGCCGGATGGATCGAGCGCGAGAAGCCGGTTGCGGTGGGCGAATGTGGGCTCGACTATCACGTCGAAGGGCTCGATCGCGACCTGCAGCAACGGTATCTCGATCGTCAGCTCGCGCTGGCGCGCGATCTCGATCTGCCGGTGATCCTGCATGCGCGTCGCGCGTTCGATGCCGTCGCCGCGTCGATCCGGAGCGTCGGAAAATTGCGCGGCGTCGTGCACAGTTTTTCCGGCAGCGCCGAGCAGGCGCGTCAGTTGTGGAAGCTAGGCTTCCATCTCGGCATCGGCGGACCCGTCACTTACGAGCGCGCGCATCGGTTGCGCGGGATCGTTGCGTCGATGCCGATCGAATGGCTGCTTCTCGAAACGGATTCGCCGGATCAGCCGACCGCGGCACATCGCGGCGAGCGCAACGAGCCGGCGCGGCTTGTCGACGTGCTCGATGCGATCGCGACTTTGCGCGGCGAAGCGCGCGAGAAGATTGCCGAGGCGACGAGCGCGAATGCGGAGCGATTGTTCGGCTTGATGTAACGCCGAACCGGCGTGCCCTCATCCGCCTGCCGGCACCTTCTCCCGCAAGCGGGAGAAGGGACTAGCGGTGCTGGACCGAGTCAAGGTCGCCGAAGATTCTCTTCTCCCGCAAACGGGAGAGAGACTAGCCGTGCTGGACTGAGTCAAGGTCGCCAAAGATCCCTTCTCCCGCAGCGCGGGAGAAGGTGCCGGCAGGCGGATGAGGGCAATCTCGAACAATCCCTACACCTGATCTTCAGACCGCAACAGCCGCTGGATCACCCGCGACACCGCCGCGAGCGCGAACGCAGCCGTCACATGCGTCGCCGCGCCAAGCCCCGCGCCGCAATCGAGCTTCAATCCGGCTTCTCCCGATGCCGCCGGCCGCGTGCCGCAGACGCTGCCGTCGGCTTGCGGATAACGGACGTTCTCGAGCGAATAGACCGCCTGCACGCCGAAGTAGCGCTTCGGCCCACGCGGGAAGTTGAACTCGTCGCGCAGCTTCTTGCGGACCAGCGCGAGCATCGCGTCGTGCTCGGTCTTCGAGAGATCGCGCACGCGAATCAGCGTCGGATCGGTGCGCCCGCCGGCCGAGCCCGAGACGATCAGCGGAATCTTGCGGCGCCGGCACCACGCGATCGTCTCGACCTTGACGCGGAACGCATCACAGCAGTCGATCACGTAGTCATAGCCGCGGCCGAGCAGCGCTTCGAGGTTCGACGGCGTCAGGAACTCGGCGATCGGGTCGACCTCGATACGCAGGTTGATCGCGCGCGCACGCGCCGCCATGACGGCGACCTTCGGCTTGCCGTATTCGCCTTCGAGCGCGTGCAGCTGCCGGTTCGTGTTCGAAAGGCAGACGTCGTCGGCGTCGATCAGCGTGAGCTTGCCGACGCCGCTTCGCGCGAGTGCCTCGACGGCCCACGAGCCGACGCCGCCGATGCCGACGATGCAGACGTGCGCCGCCGCGAGGCGTGCGGTCGCGCCGGCGCCGTAGAGGCGGTCGATGCCGCGGAAGCGTTCGTCGAGGAAAGGTTGGTCCATATCGCGCGCGGAGGTTAGCACTGGGCGGCGGATGTGGTGGCTCGCGATCCGCTGATCTCCCTTGGTTCTTTGTTTTGTTCCCGTTTTTCTGCTCTTTCGGCGTCGATGCGAAAGCCGACTCACGTCCATGTGGGTCTTGCCGGCCATCCGGGCCGGCGCGTGACTTTCTCTTGCTCGTGCAAGAGAAAGTCACCAAAGAGAACACGCCCTCGGTACCGCGCCGGCGCTGCGCGCCGGTTCGCTACGGTCGGACGGGGTTCGGCTGACGGGCCATCCTGGCCCGCAGCCGAATGCGCGCGATCCCTCGCGCGCACCCGCGCGATGCGCGGGCCTGTCCGTCCGCCCTTCGCCGCGGCACAGAGGGGTTGCGAGCGAAGAGCAGAGCAAGAGCAAAGGCGCTGGGTCCCCGCTTCCGCGGGGACGACGAGGTCTTGTTGCTCTTCATCTCTGTGGTTTTCCGCTCTGCTCTGCTTTCGCTCTTGCCTCCCGGGTCCCTCTCGGCCGCGGCGAGGGCGCGAAGGATTAAGCCCGTAGGGGCGCGCGCACGATGCGCGCGCGTTCGCTGTCAGGCCACGGATGGCCTGTCAGCGAACCTCCGTAGCGCCCTCGCGCAGTCGCCGGCTTCATCGGCGACCGCGGTCGTGAGGGTCGCCTCTCTTTGGTTACTTTCTCTGGCGAGACAGAGAAAGTAACTCGTCCGCCTGGACGGCGGACGAAGCCCCACACGGACGTGAGTCGGTCTTCGTCGCTACGTCTCAAGAACAAAAGAACAAGCAACAGCGAACCAAAGAAAGATCAAGAGCGCCCTCACCCTGCCCTCTCCCCCAAGCAGGAGAGGGGAAAAGCCCGATAATCCGTAATTCCGAATTTCCGAAATCCCAACTCCACCATGCGCTACCTCGTCTGCCTCCTCGGCGGCGCCCTGCTCGGCGCGCTGTTCGCGATCATGCTGGCCAACATCCTCGGCCAGCGCCATGCGTATCCGAAGGCTCTGATGACCGTGATGCAGCACGAGCTCGGTCGCGCACGCGATCTCGTGCGCGGCGACCGGTGCATGGCGCCCGAGGCCGCGTCGGCCGGTGCGCATCTCGCGCTGCTCGCGTCGGACATCGAGCCTGCGATCCTGTCGCCTGGAGCGCGCGATCGCGTGTTCTCGCAATACGCGGGCGATCTCAGAAAGGAAGTCGACGCTTACAACGCCGGCGCGGATTGCCCGGCGCGCAAGGATGCGGTCACGAGGATCGCAAACGCTTGCGATGCCTGCCATCGCGATTACAAATAGACGCCCAAGATCCCCGGAAGCCGCCATTCGAGGGCTTGCGCTCAATTTTAGAACTCAATAGTATTGAATTTGACCCGATCGGGACCCATCGGCCGACCACCGAACCCGAACCGCTTGAAGCGGATACTCCGTCCGCCGAGTCCTCCCAAGGCTCCAACCGATGCGTTTTCCGACTCTCGCGCGATGGATCGTGCCGCTGGCCCTTCTGGCCGCCGGATGCTCGATTCCCCCGAAGCCCGATACGCCGCCGCTGCGCGATGCCGCGCCGCTCGCCGGTGTCGACGCGCCTGCGGGCCGCTCATGGCCGGACGCCGAATGGTGGAAGCATTACGGCGACGAGCAACTCGACGTGCTCGAAGAAAAGGCGCTCGAGAACGGGCCGACGCTCGATGTCGCGAGCGCGCGCTTTGCCGCGGCCGAGAAGGCGATCGACATTGCGCGCGCCGAGACCGGCGTCACGGTCGATGGCAACGTACAGTACCAGCGTCAGCGCCTCAGCGAGAACGGGCTGATCCCGCCGGCGTTCCTCGGCTTCACGTGGTACAGCCAAGGCGATCTCGGCGTCCAGTTCCGTTACGACTTCGATTTCTGGGGCAGGAAGCGCGCGGCGATCGAAGCCGCGGTCAGCCAGGCGCGCGCAGCCGAAGCCGAGCGCGCGAGCGCGACGCTCGGCCTCACGACTTCGATCGCCGATCTCTATTTCGGCTGGCAGGCCGACCGGGCGCGTGCGGCGCTGATGGAAAAACTCGTCGGCGCGCTCGAGCGGAATCTCCACATCGCCGATCTTCGCGTCTCTCACGACGTCGATCCGCCGGACGCGCTCTATCAGGCGCGCACGCGTCTCGCCGGAGCGCGCGAGCAGCGCGAAGCGTTTCTAGGCTCCGCTCGCATCAAGGAAGCGGCGCTTGCCGCGCTGCTCGGCATCTCGCCGGCGGATCTGCCCGCGCTGATGCCAAAGCCGCTGCCTGAGATCGACGCGACGCTGCCGAGCGACGCCGGCATCGATCTACTCGCGCGCCGGCCCGACATCGCGGCGAGCCGCTGGCGCGTCGAGGCTGCGTTGCGCAACGCTGACGAGGCACGCGCGGCGTTCTATCCCGACATCAGCATCGGCGCGCTCGCGGGGCTCTCGTCGATCGACATGGACAAGTTGTTCGAAGGCGGCAGCCGCGTGTTCAATGTCTCGCCGGCGATCCATCTGCCGATCTTCGAGGGCGGTCGGCTCGAAGCGCGCTTTGGCGCATCGAAGGCCGAGCTCGAAACGGCCGCGGCCGAATACGACAGCGCGGTCGTCTCGGCCGCAGAGGACGTCGCGACGCAGGCGTTGACCGCTCGGCAACTCGCGGCGCGCCGTCGCGAGCGCGACACGCAAGTCGCCGCGAGCCGGTCGTTGCAGGACACCGCTACAGCGCGCTCGAAACGCGGCATCGGCGACGATCGCGCCGTGATCGGCGCCGAAGCCGAAGTGATCCAGCAGCAGGATGCCGCGACCGCGTTGCACGCACAGGCGCTGTCGACGGACATCGCGCTGATCAAAGCGCTCGGCGGCGGCTACCGCTTCGCGGGCGTCGATGTCCGATCCGATGCCGGAGATTCGCCGGCACCCGCCTCCGCTTCGCACGAAAGCCCCGACAAGAGCGAGCTTCCATGAGCGATCAGGAACGATCCCCGACAAACGGCCGAGCCGGTAACGGCGAGGCGGCGAACGGCAACGGCAACGGCAAGCGCCGCACGCTGCTACTCGTCATCGCCGCCGTGTTCGCGCTGGCCGGCATCGCGTGGTATGCGCTCTACGTCTTCGTGTTCTCGTTGCGCGAAACGACTGACGACGCGTATGTCAGCGGCAACCAGGTCGGCGTCTCCTCGCAGATCGCCGGCACGGTGACCGCGGTGCTCGCCGACGACACGCAGCTCGTCCATGCGGGCCAGGTGCTCGTCCGACTCGATCCGACCGACGGCGAAGTCGCGCTCGCGAAGGCGAAGAGCATGCTCGCGAACGCCGTGCGGCAAGTGCGCCAGCAGACCGAGATGGCCTCGCAGTACGATTCGGCGATCGCGAGCCGCAAGACCGATCTTGCGCAGGCCGAGGCCGATCTGAAGCGCCGCGAGCCGCTGCTCGCCGACAAGGCGATCGCGCCGGAAGAAGTCGCGCACGCGCGTGAGGCCGTGCGCAACGCACGCAACGCGCTCGAGCAGGTCGAGCGCCAGAGCGCGGCCGCGCACGCGCTCGTCGACGGCACGCCGCTCGCCGAGAATCCCGCGGTCATGCAGGCCAAAGCCGCGTTCCGCGAGGCGTGGATCAATGCCGAGCGCAATGCGATCGTCGCGCCGGTCAACGGCTACGTTGCGCAGCGCGCCGTGCAGGTCGGAAGCCGCATCCAGCCCGGCCAGCCGCTGATGACGATCATCCCGCTCGGCGATCTCTGGGTCGACGCGAACTTCAAGGAAAGCCAGCTTCGCCACATCCGCATCGACCAGCCGGTCGAGATCGAGAGCGATCTCTACGGCGGCGAGGCCGAGTTCCACGGTCGCGTGATCGGCCTCGCGCCCGGCACCGGCGCCGCGTTCGCGCTGTTGCCGCCGCAGAACGCGTCCGGCAACTGGATCACGGTCGTGCAGCGCGTGCCGGTGCGCATCTCGCTCGACCCCGCCGAGCTCGGCAAGCATCCGCTGCGGGTCGGGCTTTCGACTTCGGTGAAGGTCGACACGCACGATCGCAGCGGCGCCGTGCTCGCGTCCGCGCCGGCGACGAAGCCGGTCGCCGAGACCGACGTCTACGCGAACGATTTCGCGAAGGCCGAAGCCGAGGCCGATGCGATCGTGCGCGCGAATCTCGGAAGCTCGCGCTGAGCGAAGACGATGGCAGACGCCGCGCCCAAGAAGCCGCTGCCGCCGCTGCACGGCGCGCCGCTCGCGCTGCTGACGGTGGCCGTCGCGTTCGCGACGTTCATGGAAGTGCTCGACATCACGATCGTCAACGTGTCGGTGCCGCACATCGCGGGCAGTCTCGCGGTGAGCCCGCAGGAAGGCACCTGGGCGATCTCTTCGTATTCGCTCGCGAGCGCGATCATGCAGCCGCTCTCGGGCTGGATCGGCCGACGCTTCGGCGAAGTCCGCAGCTTCTGCGTCTCGGCGCTGCTGTTTGTCATGATGTCGACGTTCTGCGGGCTCGCTGTCTCGATGCCGATGCTCGTCGTCGGCCGCCTGCTGCAAGGCGCAGGTTCGGGCCCGATGGTCGCGCTCTCGCTGTCGCTGCTGCTCAACAACTACCCGAACGAGAAGAAGGGCCTCGCGCTCGCGCTCTGGGCGATGACGGTCGTCGTCGCGCCGATCTTCGGCCCGATCCTCGGCGGCTATCTCACCGACAATTATTCGTGGCCATGGATCTTCTACATCAACGTGCCGGTCGGCGTGCTCGCCGTGCTGATCACGTGGACGCTCTTGCGCCAGCGCGAGTCGACGACCGTGAAGGCGCCGATCGACATCGTCGGTCTCGTGCTGCTGATCGTCGGCGTCGGCTGCCTGCAATTCATGCTCGACAACGGCAACGACAAGGACTGGTTCTCCTCGCCGATGATTACGACGCTCGGCATCGTCGCGCTCGTCTGCATCGTGTTCTTCGTCGCGTGGGAGCTGACCGAAAAGCATCCGGTCGTCGATCTCTCGCTGTTCCGCTCGCGCAACTTCACGATCGGCGTCGCCGCGATGGCGCTCGGCATGACGGCGTTCTTCGGCATCAACGTCGTTTACCCTCTCTGGCTACAAACCGTCGTCGGCTATACGGCATCGTGGGCCGGTTATGCGACGGCGCCGGTCGGCATCCTCGCGTTCGTGATGTCGCCGATCATCGGGCGCAACATCCAGCGGCTGGAATTGCGCGCGGTCGTGACGTTCTCGTTCGTCGTGTTCGCGGCGACGTCGTACTGGTTCTCGACGTTCCCGGCCGATACGGCGTTCTGGCAGTTCGTGCTGCCGCGCTTCCTGATGGGTCTTGCGATCCCGTGCTTCTTCATTCCGCTGAACCAGGTGATCCTGTCGGGTTTGAAGCCGCACGAGATCGCCTCGGCATCGGGACTCTCGAACTTCTTCCGCACGATCGCGGCGAGCATCTCGACCGCGGTGACCGTGACGATGTGGCAGCATCGCGGCGATTTCCATCACGCGACGCTCGCCGCGCACGTCAACGCGGTCAATCCGGCGACGCAGCAGTTCCTCGGCGGGCTCGGCGCGGCCGGCGCACAGGGCGACGCGCCGTGGGCGGTCATCGAAGGCATCGTCAGCCGCGAGGCGCTGACGCTCGCGGTCAACGACGTGTTCCTGCTTTACGCCGCGCTCTTCGTCGTCATGATCCCGATCGTCTGGCTCGCGAAGCCGCCGTTCGGCAACGTCGGACCCGGCGCGGCGCACTGATCAGCCGGCGGCGGCTCCGGCCCGGATTTCGGACGCGATTTCGGCCGCGGCTTCCGGCGCACGCGCGTTCGCGACGCCGTGCCGACGCGCCGCTCTTTGCTCGTAGCGCGTCGCGAGACGATGGCCGAGCCGGATCATCGGCCGCTCGACGAAGCGGAACACGAGCGAGGCCGCGATCAGCGTCAGCACGAGATTCGCGACGAGATAGACCGCGAGATGCTGCGTGCGCCACGGCGAAGCGACCGGCTGGCGCATCAGCCAGCTCCAGATCGGATAGAACACGATCGGATGGAACAGATACGTCGAGTAGCTGACGCGGCCGAGCCAGTCGGTCAGGCGCGTCTCGATGCGCGCGATGCGCGTGCCGGCGATGAACACGAGGAATCCGATCGCATAAGACACCGTGTAGATCGGCAGCGACTTGCCGATCGCCATCGACGCGATCGGCAGCGCGAGGACGTAGACGATGCCGACGCCGAGAAAGACGAGCCTCGCGATGCGCTCGCCGCGAAGGTCGAAGCGGTATAGCGTGCCCCAGAACATGACCGAGAGGTTCAGCATCCAGAACGCCGCGTCGATCGTCAGCACGGGCCGGCCGATCCAGACCATGAACACGCCGAAGAGATGCAGCGCCGCCAGTGAAGCGCAGACGATCGCGACGCGGCGCGGCGAATGGAGGCTGCGGCAGAGCAGCAGCCCGACGCAGAGCACGTAGAAGACGATCTCGACGAGCAGCGTCCAGTAGACCGGATTGGCGTCGCGCACGCCGAACGCTTCCTGCAAGAGCGTCAGGTTGACGAGGAAATCGCCCGCGGTGAACGGCTGTCCGGCCGACCACGCGCCGAACGGCCGTCCCGCCGCCCAGAAGAACACGAACGCAGCGAGCGGCACCGAAAGCCAGTACGCGGGATAAAGACGGAACACGCGTCGGATCGCGAAGCTGCCGATCGGCGCGGCGCTGCCGGGACGAATACTGAACGGGATCACGAAGCCCGAGATCAAAAAGAACACGACGACGCCGATGCGTCCGATGTCGATCTCGGAGACGAAGTCGTTGAGCCAGCGCACGTGCGCCGCGGTTTGCGGGCTCAGCGCGCGATAACTGTTCGCGACGTGCAGCCACAGCACGAGTAGCGCAGCGATGCCGCGCAGCGCGTCGATGTAGCGCAACCGACCCGTCTCGCCTGCGGTGGAATCGGCGTTTTCACGGTGATCCTGCACGAAACCACGACCATCGGATGCGGAAAGCCGAATGGTCGCGGATTCGCTCGCGTCCGCGCAAGCGAGACGCGAGCGACGTCAGCGGATCGCGACGGCCGGCGGCGCCGTCAGTCGCGATCCCATGGCGCGTGCGGCTCGCCGGCGTCCTTGTCGGGCGCGCCGCCGGTTTCACCCGCCTCGGACGGCGGAGCATCCGGCACGGCGATCTCCGGCAGGTCCTTCGCGCGCAGGCTCGCGTTCGTCTTCGCGAGATCGCCCGAGCGCAGCGTCGCGAACTGCTGCTTCACGTCGCCGAGCTCGCGATTCAGCGCATCGATGCGCGCAAGCTGGTAGTCGGTCGGCTTGCCTTCGTACGCCATGATGCTGCCGTAGAGCGTATCCATGTGCTCGCGCAGGCGCTCCTCGCCGGTGATCGCGCCACCTTCCTTCGTCGCGACGATCTTCTTGCGGATCTCGTCGGCCGCGCTCGAGAGCGATGCGAGCTGCTTGCGCTCCACATCGTTCGCCGGGAGCTTCGCGCCGGCCGCGTCGGCCTGTGCGCGCACGGCGTTGATGCGGAATACGAGATCGCTCATCTCGCCGAACAATGCGCGCACGCGCATCGCGGCGTCGTATTGCGCGCGGCGATCCGCCGCGGTGAACGTGACGCGGCGGTCGAGTCCGACGTCGATTTTCGTCTCGTAGACGTCCTTGCCCTTCGTCATGCGCACCGTGTACGTGCCGGGCGGCACGCGCGGGCCCTGCGTCGAGTTGTAGGCGATCTGCGCGGCCGGCGGCACGCGCGGCGGCTTGACGCGCATCGACCACGTCACGCGGTTGATGCCGCGGCGCACGCTCGCCGGAATCGTGTCGATGAGCTTGCCCTTGTCGTCGAGCACGTCGAGCTTCAGCTTGCCGAAGAGATGACGGCTCTTCTGGTAGTACGTGATCTCGGCGCCGTTCGGCGGATTCGGCCCCGTGAAGCTCGCGTCGCCCTCGGGCCAGCCGCCGAACGCGTTGATGCGCTGCTGGATCGGCTTGGTCGCGAGGAACGCGAGCTCGCTGTCGAGCGTCTTCGCGTCGAGCGCGCGCAGCGGCGTCAGGTCGTCGATGATCCAGATGCCGCGGCCGTGCGT
>DASZWL010000483.1:0-16086 GCA_035546695.1 Rhodanobacteraceae bacterium
AAGGTCGGTAAGATAGATGCCGACGCGCACGACGGCGGCGAACGACGCGCCGCCGGCTTCGAGCACGGCGCGGAGGTTGTCGAACACCCGTCGCGCCTGCGTCGCGATGTCGCCGGCGACGATCTCGCCGGTCGCGGGATCGAGCGGAGTCTGGCCAGAGAGATACAGCGTGTTGCCGGCGCGGACCGCCTGCGAATAGGGACCGATCGCCTGCGGTGCATTCGAGGTGTGGATGATCTCGCGGTCGCTCATGGCGGCCGAGTGTAACCGACCGACCGCGCTCAGTGCTGCCGCTCGCGTTCCGCCGCGTCGGGCGGCGCCGCATCGGCGGGCTCGATGACCTTGTCCGATGCGCCGCGCCGCGCATCGTCGGCAACGCTCAGCGTCCGCACCGATCCGACCTCGACCGTGCCCGTGATCTCCTTGATCAGCGCGTCGACTTCGGCCTTCTTCGCTTCCATGTATTTCCAGGCCGGAACATTGACGTTGTACGTGCCAACCTCGGAGATGCGCAAATCCGCGTCCGGAATGCCGAAGTTCGTCATGCTGTGCCCATCGAGCACGTAGCGGTCGAGCGCGCGCGGCAGCGAGACCTTGTCGCCGTATTTCGCGTCGAGCTCGCGCCATATCGCAAACGCCTGCCGCCGCTCGTCGTCGCCGAGCTCGGAAAGCATCGCGTTGTAGGTTGCGACCGGAAGTTCTTCATGCGCCTCGGCCGCGATGCGCATCCAGGCGACGCCGCGCGGACGATCCTTCGGAATGCCGATGCCGTTGAACAGCATGACGCCGGCGTTGTACTGCGACATCTTGTCGGCCCAGAAGCCCGAGAGCTGGAACATGTCGAGCGCGGCGCTGTACTGCTTGCGCTTCAGATAGAACTGCGCCTTCCACTCGTAGTACTTGCCGGGAAAGAAATCGGCGGGCGGATCGGGCATGCCGTCGGCCAGCGCCGCGCCGCAAACAGCGGCGGAGGCGGCTGCGAGCATCGCGATGATGCAATGGTGGAGTTTCATGGCCGATGCGCGATTTCGCGACGAAGTATAGAACGCAACATACGACGACCGGCTCACCTAAAAAACATTTCATTTTGCGACGGCAGCAGCACGTCGCGCGCGAACCTGCTTCGACGGTGGTCGCGATGTCTTTCTCAGCGCGAGGGGGGCTTCGAAGGCTCGTCGAGCGCGTCGATCGTCGCCTCGGCCGGTAGCTCGGTCGCGCGCAGGCGCGCCGCTGCGGCTTCGGCGCCTTCCATCACGCGCAGGAGGTTTCCGCCAGCGAGCCTCGCGAGGTCGGCGTCGCTCCAGCCGCGGCGCGCAAGCTCGGCGAACAGCGCAGGATATTTGTCGACGCCGTCGAGCCCGGTTGGTGCTTCGGGAATGCCGTCGAAATCCGAGCCGATGCCGACGTGCTCGACGCCGGCGACATCACGAATGTGCTGCACGTGATCGGCGACGTCGTTGACGCCGACCGGCGGCGCCGGATGCTCCGTCTTCCATTTTTCGAGCTCGGCCTTCGCGCGCTCGGGATCGCCGATGTAGAGGCCGCCGAACGGCGGGCTGTCGAGGCGCGCCTTCTCCGCTTCGAAGTCGGCGTCCCAGCGTCGACGCGCCTCCGATACGTAGCCCGGCGCGAAATTGACCATGACGATGCCGCCGTTCGCCGCGACGAGATGCAGCACTTCGTCCGGCACGTCGCGCGGATGATCGGTCAGCGCGCGCGCGGACGAATGCGAGAAGATCACCGGAGCGCGCGTGACTTCGAGCGCGGAGCGCATCGTCGCTTCCGAGACGTGGCTCAAATCGACGAGCATGCCGATGCGGTTCATCTCGCGCACGACCGCCTTGCCGAACGGCGTCAGGCCGTTGTGCTTGGGCGCATCGGTCGCCGAATCGGCCCATGCGGTGTTGCTCGAATGCGTCAGCGTCATGTAGCGCGCGCCGAGGTCGTAATACTGGCGCAGCACCGCGAGCGAGTCGTCGATCTGATGACCGCCTTCGACGCCGATCAGCGAGGCGATCCGGCCTTCGCGCTCGGCGCGGCGGATGTCGGCGGCCGTGTACGCCATCGCGAAGTCGCGCGGCCAGCGCGCGGCGATTTTCTTGACGAGATCGATCTGCTCGATCGTCGTCTCGACGGCCGCAGGTCCCGTCGTCGTGACCGGAATCCAGACCGACCAGAACTGCGCGCCGACGTGCCCGGCGCGAAGGCGCGGAATGTCGGTCATCATCGCCGGCTCACCGGCCGGCGGTGCCAGCTTCGACGTATCGGATGCGAGATCGATCTTCGAGAGATCGCCGCCGAAACGATCGCGGATCGTCCACGGCATATCGTTGTGGCCGTCGATGACCGGCGTCTTCGCGAGCACGGCATCGACGCGTGCGGCGATGCGGTCGGACGCATCCCTGGCCGAAGCGGCGGCGGCTACGGCCGACAGACAGGACAACAGCAGGATCGACCGGCGCATCGCATGCTCCCTCGGAAACGAGCCGCGATCATAAGCGGAAAAAAGCGCCGCGCGGAGCGGTCAGACCGGATGGCGCCGCACCGCGTTGACGACCGCGAGCCGCCGGACGCGCCGCATGACATCGGCGAGATGCTTGCGGTTCTTGACCTCGATCGTGAAGAGCAGGATCGCCGAGACGCCGTCGCGCTCCTTGTACTCGACGTTCTCGATGTTCGATCCCGCGTCGGCGATCGCGGCCGCGACCTGCGCGAGCACGCCCGGCTTGTTCGCGACCTCGATGCGCAGCTCGACCTTGTAGTCGCCGCGCACGTTCGCGTCCCACGCGATATCAACGACGCGCTCGGGCGACTTCAAAAGCTCGGGCACGTTCGGACATTCGACGCGATGCACGACGATGCCCTTGCCGGACGAGAGATATCCCATGATCTCGTCGCCCGGCACCGGATGGCAGCAGTTGCCGAACGTCAGCACGCCGCGCTCGGCGCCGGTGATCAGGATCTTTTCGTCGCTCGCGGCGCGCTTCTTGCGCGGCGTCGCGGGCTCGGCCGAGACGAGCGCGCGCGCGACGGTATCCGGCATGCGGTTGCCGAGCGCGACGTCGGCAAGCAATTCCTCGAGCCGCTTGAACTTGTTCTCGGCGAGATAGCGGTCGAGCACTTCGTGCGGAATCGCCTCGAGCGAGCTTTCGAGCGCGTCGAGCGCGTGATCGAGCATGCGATGACCGAAGTCGACGGCATCCTCGTGCTGGAGATGCTTCAGATGCTGGCGGATCGCGGTGCGCGCACGGCCGGAGACGACCCATTCGAGCCATTGCGGACTCGGCGCCGCCGACGGCGCCGTGATGATCTCGACATTCTGCCCGCTCGAGAGCCGCGTGCGCAGCGGCGCGAGCTTCTTGTCGACGCGCGCCGCGACCGCATGGTTGCCGACGTCGGTATGCACGAAATACGCGAAGTCCAGCGCGGTCGCGTTCCGCGGCAGCGCGAGGATCTCGCCCTTCGGCGTGAAGAGGTAGACGTCGTCCGGAAAGAGATCGATCTTGACGTTCTCGATGAACTCGAGCGAGGACGGCGTCTGCGTCTCGCGATCGACGAGCCCCGACACCCATTCGCGCGCGCGGCTCTGCGCCGAGTTCGCCGGCGCGGCCTCGGTCTTGTAGACCCAGTGCGCGGCGACGCCGCGCTCGGCGACGGCGTCCATCTCCTCGGTGCGGATCTGGATCTCGATCGGCGCGCCGAACGGCCCGAACAGCACCGTGTGCAGCGACTGGTAGCCGTTCGCCTTCGGGATCGCGATGAAATCCTTGAAGCGCCCTTCGAGCGGCTTGTACAGCGAATGCACGGCACCGAGCGCCTGATAGCAGTGCGCGACGGTGTCGACGACGACGCGGAAGCCGTAGACGTCCATCATCTGCGCGAACGACTTGTGCTCGCTCTTCATCTTCGAATAGATCGAGTACGGCGACTTGATGCGGCTGACGACGCGATGCGGGATGACTTCCTCGATCAGCCGCGCGTCGAGCGCGTGCTCGATGCGCGCCATCGCCTCGCGCCGGTTGCCGAGCACCGAGCGGATGCGCGCCGCGATGACGCGGTGGCGATCGGGATAGAGCGTGCGGAAGCCTAGATCCTGCAGCTCCGACTTGAAGCGGTTCATGCCGAGCCGCTGTGCGATCGGCGCGTAGATGTCGAGCGTCTCGCGCGCGATGCGGCGGCGCGATTCGGGATCCATCGCGCCGAGCGTGCGCATGTTGTGCAGGCGATCGGCGAGCTTGATCAGGATCACGCGCAGATCGCGCGCCATCGCGAGCAGCATCTTGCGGAACGATTCGGCCGCGGCTTCCTGGCGGCTCCGGAAGCGCACCTTGTCGAGCTTGGTGACACCGTCGACGAGCTCGGTCACGGTCGGACCGAACTCGGTCGTGATCTGCTCGGAGGTGAGCTGCGTATCTTCGAGCGTGTCGTGCAGGATCGCCGCGATGATCGTCTCGGCGTCCATGCCGAGCTCGGCGAGGATGCCGGCGACCGCGACCGGGTGCGTGATGTAGGGCTCACCGCTCCGGCGCGTCTGCCCTTCGTGCGCGCGCGCGCCGACCTCATACGCGCGGCGGACGCGCGCGACCTGCTCGGTAGGTAGGTAAGAGGAGAGGCGCTGCTCGAGCCCGCGCACGTCGGCGGGCGGCGGTTCGGCCGAAACAGCCTGGGCGGTCAGGGCCGCGCTCATGGCCGTCTCGCCGCGCGGCCGATCAGGCCGCTCCGCGAAGTGACACCGTACAGCGCTCGCGGTGTCGGAGGATCACAGGTCGTCGCCGCCCTTCGAGAGATCGTCGTCGACTTCGGCGGCGGCCCATTCGAGCGCTTCGCGCTCCTTCTTCTCGCGCTCCTGGCGATCGATCTCGTCGATCATCGCCTGATCGACCTTGCGATCGGCGATCTCGCGGAGCGCAATCACGGTCGGCTTGTCGTTGTCGCTGACGACGTTCGCCTGTGCGCCTTTGGCGACCTGACGCGCGCGCTTGGTCGCCATCAGCACGAGCTCGAAGCGGTTGTCGACGACTTCGAGGCAGTCTTCCACGGTGATGCGTGCCATCTTTGCGGATACTCCAGAACAAAAAGAACGTCAATTCATGACGTTAGACGAAAGCCATTGTAACGTTGGGCGATTGTGCGGTGCAAACAAGGCCGCTCGCGGCAAGCGAGGAACGATTCCCACCCCTTGATCCGGCCGGGAAACGCCTCCAGAGGCGGTAGGACGCGACGTTCAAAGTGCATTTATGCAACCGGCCGGCCTTTCGCGTAGCCTTGACCGGGCGGGGACTGCCGGTAAAAACGACAAGGACGAAGCGCGGCGCGCGCATTCGAAGATGAGCCTATGCGATCGAACGCGATACTTTCCGGCCCGATGACGGGCCTGTCCCGATTGCTCGTGTCTTCGTTGATGGTCCTGCTCGCCGGCTGCACGGTCGCCAAGCCGCGCAGCGACGATCCGTGGGAAGGCTTCAACCGCAAGATGTACACGTTCAACGACGCTGCGGACCGTGCGGTGATCCGGCCCGTCGCGGCCGGCTATCGCAAAATCACGTCGGCGAACGTGCGGCGCGTCGTCAGCAATTTCTACGACAACATCAAGACGCCGATCACGATCGTCAACGACGTGCTGCAGGGCGATGCGCGGCGCGCCGCTCGCAACACCGGGCGCTTCATCGTCAACACGACGCTCGGCTTCGCCGGCTTCTTCGATCCCGCGAGCGAGATGAAGCTGCCGCTCGACGAGACCGATTTCGGCGTGACGCTCGCGAAGTGGGGCGTACCGGACGGCCCGTACCTCGTGCTGCCGCTCGTCGGCTCGACGACCGTGCGCGATTTCTGGCGCCTGCCGGTCGATCAGTATTTCGATCCGCTGTCGTGGTACGCGGACGAGCACGACTTCCGCTACAACGCCGAATATCTGCCGAACGTCTTCTATCTCGTGACGCTGCGCGCGCGCGGCATCGAGGCCGAGGGGCTGCTCGAAGGCGTCTACGATCCGTACGTGTTCTATCGCGACGCGTATCGCCAGCGGCGGCTCTATGAGATCTTCGACGGCCAGCCGCCCGAGGAATACATCGAGCAGATGCAGGGCGCGAACGAGGAAGACATCGATCAGCTGCTCGAGGAGCAGCATCAGTACGAGCAGCAGAAACAGCAGCCGGCGAAGGATCAGCCTCAGCCTCAGCCTCGGCACGGCTGACGCGGTTTCGCCCGCTCACGCTACGCGTCGCTTCCCCTCTCCCGCTTGCGGGAGAGGGCTGGGGTGAGGGCAAGCCTGGTTCACGCCAGACGCGTGCAAGCTCTCCGCTCATCACTCCGACGGCCCTCACCCGCGCTTGCAGCGCGGCCTCTCCCGCAAGCGGAGAGGCGAAAGACGCGAGCATCCCCCTCTCCCCGAGCGGAAGAGGCGAAAAGCGCATCACGCAAGACCGAGCAACGGCTCCGTGTCGCAAAGATGCGCAAGCGCCTTCAATCCAGCCGGCGCATTCGTGAAGCGAAGCCGCACGCCGCGCACGGCCGCTGTCGCAGCCCAGATCAAGAGCACGCCGAGCGTTGCGCTGTCCGCGCGCGAAAGGCCGCCGAGGTCGATCGCAATGTCGCCGTTGCCGGAAAAAATCTCGCTCGTGCGCGCAACCGCGTCACCCGCGTTTGCGAACGCGATCTCGCCCGAGAGACGCACGCTCGACGCGTCGATGCGCTCGATGCGAAGCGGCCGCGACGCCTCGCTCACTTGCCGCCCTTCTGTTCCTGCTCCATCGTCTCGAGCGTCTTGTCGCCCTGCGTCTCGAGCCGCGTGATCAGCGCATCGAGCCCCGACTTCGCGATCTCGGCGCCGACCTGGTTGCGATAGTTCGTGATGTACGAGATGCCTTCGATGATGACGTCGTAGGCTTTCCACGAACCGTCCTTGGTCTTGCGGAACGCGTAGTCGACCGGCAACGTCTTGCCGTCGTCGAGCACGACCTCGGTGCGCACGATCGTGCGCTTGTCGTTCATGTCGCCCTTCGACGGCAGCACGCGCACGCGCCCGCGCGTGTAATTGAGCAGGCCCTCGGCGTAACGATGCGCGATCGAGTTGTAGAACGCCTTGGCGAAGCGCGCGCGCTGCTCCGGCGTCGCCGTGCGCGCGGACTGGCCGAGCACGAGGATCGACGCGTAGTCGATGTCGAAGTGCGGCAGCAGGATGCCATCGATGAGCTTGATGAGCTTCTCGCGATCGTTCTTGAGCTCGGCCTGATGGCCCTCGATCGATTTGCCGAGATCGTCGGCGATGCCCTGCACGACCTGATCCGGCGTCGCCGCGGCGGCAGCTGCGCCTTGGGCGCCGGCGGGGCCGCTCGCGGCGAAACCGATCGCGAGAGCGAGCGCGAAACCGAAAATGCGCAGCATGCAAGTCACTCCTGATGTTCCGTGTCGGATTTGGCGGCGGGCTTCGAGGCGGTCTGATCGTTGCCGGATTTCGCGTCGCCGCCCTGATCGCCGGATTTCGACGGACCGCCGCCGACGAGGAATTTTCCGATCAGATCCTCGAGCTGGATCGAGGATTGCGTCAGCACGAACTCGTCGCCGTCCTTCATCATTTCCGGCGAGCCGCCGGGCTGGATCGCAACGTACTGGTCGCCCAATAAACCACTGGTGAATATCGCTGCCGCGGAATCGTCCGGCACTTCGTTGAAGCGGTTGTCGACCGAGAGCTGCACGGTCGCGTCGAGCTTGGTCGGATCGAGATCGATCGCCTTCACCGATCCGATCCTGACGCCGGCGATCTTGACCGGCGCGCGCAGCTTCAGCTGGCCGACATTCGTGAAATGCGCCTTCAGCGTGTAGCTCGGCCCCTGCTGGAAGTTCGCGACCGAGGTCGTCTGCGTCGCGAGATACGCGAGCGCGGCGAATCCGAGCAGGATGAAGAGGCCGGTGCCGATCTGGTACGAGCGTCGCTGGTTCACGGATTCATCTCACATCAGGAAAGCGGTCATGACGAAATCGAGCGCGAGCACGACGATCGACGAAAACACGACCGTGCGCGTCGTCGCATACGCGACGCCTTCGCTCGTCGGCGGCGTCGTATAACCTTGGAACACCGCGATCAGCGCCACCACCGCGCCGAACGCGCAGCTTTTCCAGACGCCGTTGACGACGTCCTTCCAGACGTCGACGCTCGAAGTCATGTTCGACCAGAACGTGCCGTTGTCGAGACCGAGCCAGCTGACGCCGACGAGATGCGCGCCGAAGATGCCGAGCGCGTTGAAGACGCAGGCGAGCAGCGGCATCGCGATCAGGCCTGCCAGGAACCGTGGCGCGGCGACGTACGCGATCGGATCGACGGCCATCATCTCCATCGCGGCGATCTGGTCGGTCGCGCGCATCAGGCCGATCTCGGCCGTGATCGACGTGCCGGCGCGGCCGGCGAAGAGGAGCGCGGTGACGACAGGGCCAAGCTCGCGATAGAGCGAAAGCGAGACGACCGTGCCGAGCGCCGCAGTGCCGCCGAAGATCGACAGCACGTAGTAGAGCTGAAGCCCGAGCACCATGCCGACGAAGAGCCCGCAGGTCATGATGATGACGAGGCTCATCGCGCCGACGAACCAGATCTGGCGGATCGTCTCCTTGATGTATCGCAGGCTCTTCGGAATCGCGGCGAGGATCGACAGCAGAAAGAGCCCGCACGCTCCGACCTGCGCGATCGCGTCGCCGAGCGCGGAAAGCTCGTTCCTGCGCGGCTTGGGCTTCATGACGCGACTCATGCGCGCGCCGCCGGAAAGCCGAGATCCTGCGCGTAGTCGCGCGCGGGATACTGAAACGGAACCGGACCGTCGGCCTCGCCGCCGAAGAACTGACGCGTCCACGGCGATTCGCCGCGCGCGAGCTCGGCCGGCGTGCCGGACGCCGCGACCTTGCCGCCGGCGATCAGATACACGACGTCCGCGATGCGCGACACGGCCGCGAACTCGTGCGCGACGAGCACGCTCGTGATGCCGAGCGTGTCGTTCAGCGTGCGGATCAGGCGCAGCACCTGGTTCAGCGCGATCGGATCGAGGCCGACGAACGGCTCGTCATAGAGAATCAGCATCGGATCGCGCACGATGGCTCTCGCCAAGGCCACGCGGCGCGCCATGCCGCCCGAAAGCTCGCTCGGCATCAGCTCCGCGGCGCCGCGCAGACCGACCGCCTGCAGCTTCGTCAGCACGATGTTGCGAACGAGATCTTCGGGCAATTTCATGTGCTGGCGCAGCGGAAACGCGACGTTCTCGAACACGCTGAAGTCGGTCAGCAACGCAGAGTTCTGAAAGAGAAACCCGATCCGCTCGCGCAGATCGAACAATTCGCTGCGCGAGAGCGACGGCACGTTCTTCCCGTCGACGAGAATCTTCCCCGCGTCCGGCGCGAGCTGGCCCGTGATGTGGCGCAGCAGCGTCGTCTTGCCGGTGCCGCTCGGTCCCATGATCGCGGTGATCCTGCCGCGCTCGATGTCGAGATCGACGCCGTCGAAGATGATCTTGCCGCCGAGCGTCGTGCGAAGCCCGCGCACTTCGACGAGGGCCTTGCCGGCGGCGGCTGGACGCGGATCGCTCAAGTGGAGAAATTCCAGGGAAAACCGCAAAACGCGCGGCGGCGCTACCTTAGCCGAAGCCGATGCACGCGTGCCAGCGCGGCTGCGGCGGATTCACGCCGGTTTCAGCAAATCCGCGATCAGCGCCGCATGGCGCTCGGCCTGCGCCTCGCGGCGCAGCCGGCGCGCGGTCACGATTGCGCCGAGATCGGCGAGAGCGACACCGAAATCATCGTTGACGATGACGTAATCGAAATCGTCGACGTGCAGGATCTCCTCGCGCGATTCGGCGAGCCGTCGCGCGATCGTCACGGCGCTGTCGGCGGCGCGCGCGCGCAAACGTCGTTCGAGCTCCTCGCGCGAGGGCGGCAGGATGAACACCGAGACGCACGCGGGGTACGCCTCGCGCACCTGCCGTGCGCCCTGCCAGTCGATCTCGAGAAGCACGTCGCGTCCGGCCGCGAGCAAAGGCTCGACTGCCGAGCGCGACGTGCCGTAAAGATTACCGAACACTTCGGCGTGCTCGATGAACGCGCCGTCGGCGACGAGCCGCTCGAACACGCCGCGATTGACGAAGTGATAGTGCTGGCCGTCGACATCGCCGGGACGCGGCGGCCGCGTCGTGTGCGAGACCGACAGCGAGATCGCCGGCTCGCGCGCGAGCAGCGCGTTGACGAGGCTCGACTTGCCGGCGCCCGACGGCGCCGCGACGATGTAGAGCGTGCCGCTCATCGCGCGACCCGCCTTCCGGCTTCGATCCGCATGCTGACCTCGTTCCCCGATGCGCATTGTAGGCGATGGTTCGCCCACCCCACCAGCGCATTGGCTGGCGTTCACGCGGCGCCGCATCGTCGCACCTATACTTTTCCGCGCCCGTGGCTTTGCTGCGCGATGAGAGTGCAGAACCGATGGCGACGATCGGATTCGCGGACGCTCTACCGGTACGGCTCGAAGAGAGCTGTCACGCGCTCGCTTATCTGCGCAGGTCGATCCGCACGTTCCTCGCCTTCAGCGAGCGCGTCAGTCGCGAGGCCGGCCTCGGCCCCGAGGAATATCACGCGCTGCTCGTGATCCGCAGCGCCGGCGTCGACGGCGTGACGACGGCTCATCTCGCCGCGGAGCTGATGCTCGGTCCGCGCGCGACGCTCGATCTCGTCGAAAGACTTCGCCGCGCGGTACTCGTCGAGCGCGTGCGCGATGCGGCGGATCGACGCCGCGTGCTCGTCGTGCTGAGCGCGAGCGGTCGCACGCTCTCGACGCGTCTCATCGGCAGGCATCTGCTCGAAGTGCGTCGCAACGCGCCGCGACTCGTCGGCATCCTGAGCTCGCTGGCCGATCGCTGAATGCGGTTGTCGCGGTAACTCGTCCTGTCGCCGCACACGGCGTGCAATGCCGTTCGCTCGTTTCACGCGAAGCTCACACCAGCGAACCCTTTCGAAAAGCCGCATTAAGCAGCGATTGCATTTTTCAGGCGTAAATGAGACCGCAACCGGTTTCGTCAGGAAACGGACTTCGCAGCAGCGATTTAGCACTGTTGCGGATCTGCCGTCTTTTTCAGGATGGCGGCCGGCACCGAAAGCGAAGGAGTCGCCGTGCCCGATCCCTCGACCGTCGTTGCGTATTGTGGACTGCCGCCGACGCCGGATGCGATATGGACGCGCTGGCGTCTCGATCCCGTCGTGCTCGCGGTGCTGTTCGGCTGGCTCGCGCTTTACTTCGCCGGCGCACGCAGACTCGCCGGCACCGCTCGGTCGCGGCGCGAGCTCTCTCTGTTTGTTGCGGGTTGGCTGATTGCAACGCTCGCTCTCGTTTCGCCGCTCTGCCCGCTTTCGGTGTCGCTGTTCTCGGCGCGCGCGACGCAGCACGTGCTGCTGACGCTGATCGCGGCGCCGATGATCGCAGCGAGCCGACCGATCGACACCATGACGGCCGCGTTCCGGATGCGGCGCACGCTGCTGCCGCACGCGGCCGAGCGGCCGATGCTCGCTGCCGCGGCGTTCGCGGCGATGCTCTGGATCTGGCATTCGCCAGGCGGTTACGCGTCGACGTTCGCAAGCGTTGCGCTGTACTGGACGATGCACGCGACGCTGTTCGGCTCGGCGTGCTGGCTCTGGAGCGCGCTGATCCGCCGTGAGAGTGCGCTCGTCGGCGGCCTCCTCGCGAGCATTGCTTCCTCGGTGCAGATGGGACTGCTCGGCGCGCTGATCACGCTCTCGCCGCGACCGTTCTATTCGCCGCATTTTCTGACGACGGACGCTTGGGGACTCACGCCGCTCCAGGATCAACAGATCGGCGGCGTGATCATGTGGATACCGGGCTGCACGGTGTTCCTCGCCGTCGCGATGCTTGCGCTCGGCGCATGCCTCGCGCGCTCGCGGCCCGCCGCCGTCCGCATCCGCTCGCGCGAGGTTCTGCGATGAACCGGCGTGACTGCGCACGCCGCCTCGTCGCGCTCGCATTCGCGATCGCGTATCCGACCGTCGTCTTCGCGGCGGAAAAGCCGCTCTCATATCTGCGCTCCGCCGGCGCGAAGGCCGACGCGACGCTGCCGCTGACCTTCGGCCTTCTCGCGATCTCGATCGCCGTCGTCGCGATCGTCTGCGTCCTCGTGCTCGTCGCGATCGTCCGGGCGCGAGCCCGCGCAGGCAACGCAGCCGTCGACGTCGACGGCCGCCGCGCTGCGAGCTGGGTCTATTTCGGCGTCGCGCTCTCGAGCTTCGTGCTCGTCTGCGCGCTCGTCTGGACCGTTCGCGTGCTCGCACGCGTCAACGCGCCGCCCGGCCCCGCTGCGCTCACGATCGAAGTGACCGGCCAGCAATGGTGGTGGAAGGCGCGCTATCTCGACGAGAATCCGTCGCGCATCCTGACGACCGCGAACGAGATCCACATCCCGGTCGGCAAGCCCGTCCGCATCGAGCTCCTCGGCGCGGACGTCATCCATTCGTTCTGGGTGCCGACGCTCGCCGGCAAGACCGATGCGATTCCGGGCCAGGTCAACACTGCGTGGATCGAAGCGTCGGCGCCGGGCCGCTATCGCGGACAGTGCGCCGAATACTGCGGTGCGCAGCACGCGCACATGGGCTTCGACATCGTCGCCGATCCGCCGGACGCGTTCGCGAAGTGGCTCGACGCGCAGCTCGCACCGGCGCTTGAGCCGACGTCGGAAGAATCGAAGCAGGGCGAGCGCGATTTCGAGTTCCATTGCGGCGCCTGCCACACCGTGCGCGGCACGATGGCCGGCGGCACCGTCGGACCGGATCTCACGCACATCATGAGCCGCCAGTCGATTGCCGCGGACGCCGCGCCGAACAGCGAGTCGATGCTCGCCGCGTGGATCGCGAATCCGCAGGCGATCAAGCCCGGCACGCACATGCCGACGCTGCAGCTTCCGGGCCGGAAGATCGGCGACATCTCGGCGTATCTCGCGACGCTGCATTAGCGCGCGTCGCGACACGCTGCTGGCGCGGTCCATGGACGGACCGCTCGAGGATCGGTCGCGCAAGCGGTCGATCGTCGGAGAACGTGCACAGGCTCCGCTTGCGCCGTTCGATCGGGAAAGCGGCAGGACGCCGCTTTCCCGACACGCCGCAGGAGCAACGATGTCGACCATCGAAGCCGGAATCGCCGATCCGACGCCGCCTCATTCGAGCCTGCTCGAATCGATCTGGCACACGAAGCCCGGCTTCGTCGGCTGGCTCGCGAGCGTCGATCACAAGGAGATCGGCAAGCGCTATCTCGTCACGGCGTTCGTGTTCCTCGCCGCCGGCGGCATCGAGGCGCTCGTGATGCGCGCGCAGCTCGCGCGGCCGGGGCAACAGCTCGTGACGCCCGAGCAATACGACCAGCTCTTCTCGATGCACGGCATGACGATGATCTTCCTCTACGCGATGCCGGTGCTCTCGGGTTTCAGCAACTTTCTCTTTCCGCTGCTGTTCGGCTCGCGCGACATGGCGTTTCCGCGGCTCAATGCCTCCTCGTACTGGATGTACGTCGCGGCAGGCCTCTTCATGTACGCAGGCTTCGCGATCGGTGCCGGCCCGAACGATGGCTGGTTCAACTACGTTCCGTATGCCGAGCGCGACTTCAATCCCGGCCTCAACATGGATTTCTACGCGCTCGGCATGATCTTCCTCGGCGTCTCGACGACGGTCGGCGCGGTCAATTTCATCGTGACGTTCCTGCGCATGCGCGCGCCCGGAATGTCGATCGAGAAGGTGCCGATCATGACGTGGGGCACGCTGACGGCGTCGGCGGCGAATCTCCTAGTCGTGCCGGCGGTCAGCCTCGCGTTCTTCCTGCTCTGGCTCGATCGCCAGTACGGCACGCATTTCTTCGACGTCGGCGGCGGCGGCCAGCCGCTGCTCTGGCAGCATCTTTTCTGGATGTTCGGCCATCCCTGGGTCTACGCGATCGTGCTGCCCGCAATCGGCATGACGAGCGAAGGCCTGCAGGCGCTCTGCAAGCGTCCGCTGGTCTGCTTCGAAGCCGTCGCGCTCGCGACCGTCGCGACGATGGTGCTCGGCTTCGGCGTCTGGGTGCATCACATGTTCGCGACCGGATTGCCGGCGCTCGCGATGTCGTTCTTCTCGGGCGCGTCGATCATCATCGCGATCCCGAGCGCGGTCGCGATCTTCGCGTGGATCGCGACGATCTGGACCGGCCGTCCCGCGTTCACGACCGCGTTCCTCTTCTTCGCCGCCGTCATCGTGTTGTTCGTGATCGGCGGCGTGTCGGGCTTCATGACCGCGTCGGTGCCGGTCGACTGGCAGCTGACGGACACGTATTTCGTCGTCGCGCACCTCCACTACGTGCTGATCGGCATCAACGTGTTCGCGGTCGCCGGCGGCGTCTATCACTGGTTCCCGAAATTCACCGGACGGCTTCTCGACGAGCGTTTCGGACGCTGGAATTTCTGGACGATGTTCGTCGGATTCAATCTCGCGTTTCTGCCGATGCACCTGACGGGTGTTCTCGGCATGCCGCGGCGCGTCTACACGTATCCGGCCGGATTCGGCTGGGATACGTTGAATTTCGTCACGTCGATCGGTTCGGTCGTGTTCGCGATCGGCGTCGGGATGCTGATCGTCGCGGTCCTGCGCGGAGCGCGAAAAGGCGCGCCGGCCGACGCAAATCCTTGGGATGCGCCGACGCTCGAATGGTCGGTGCCTTCGCCGCCGCCCGCATACAACTTTCTCGAGATCCCGATCGTCGCGTCGCGGTATCCGCTCTGGGAGCCGGCGCTCGACAGCACGGCGCGATCGCAGCTCCGCACCGATCTTGCGCTGGAGCACGGCCGTGAGACGCTCGCGACGAGCGCGCTCGACGCCGAGATCGATCTCGTCATGAAGATGCCCGAAGACACGCTCGCGCCGCTCGTGCTGACGATCGGCATGGCGATCGGCTTCGTCGGAATGCTGATGCACGGCGCGTGGCTGACGGCGCTCGGCGCGCTGCTGACGCTCGTCGCGCTCGTCGCGTGGCTCTGGCCGCGACGCGAGATGGCGCAGGTCGCGGGAGCGTCGCGATGAGCGCCGTCGTCGTCGAACAAGGCATCGTCGAGACCGGCATTCCAATCGGCGGCGTCGGCCGGCGCAGCATGGGCTGGTGGGGGCTCGTCGCGCTGATCGCGACCGAGGGCGCGCTGTTCGCGTATCTCCTGTTCGCGTACTACTACCTGCTCGTGCAGATCGGCCCTTCGTGGTTTCCCGAGCGAGCGCCGCCGCTGAAGCTCGCACTGCCGAACACGATCGTTCTGCTCGTCAGCAGCGCGACGGTCGCATGGGCCGAGCGCGGCATCCGCCGCGGCGCGCGCGGCGTCGCGCTGGGCGGCATCGCGCTCACCTTTCTGCTCGGGCTCGCGTTCCTGATCGTCCAGCTGTTCGAGTGGAAGGCGAAACCGTACACGATGCAGAGCGGCAGCTACGGCTCGCTCTATTTCACGATCACGGGCTTCCACATGGCGCACGTGACGGTCGGACTCGTCGCGCTGCTCCTGATCTTCGTCTTCTGCCTTCTCGGCTATCTCGACGAGCGGCGCAACGTGCCGCTGCTCGTCGGCGCCGCGTACTGGCATTTCGTCGACGTGGTCTGGCTGACCGTGTTCTTCACGTTCTATGGAATGCCGAGGTTCTGGTGATGAGCGAGACGCGTCCGAACGAGACGATGACGCGCCCGCCGCTCGGGCATTCGGCGCTTCTGCTGTTCGGCATCTTCACCGCGCCGCTCGCCTGGGCCGTGCAGCTCGTCGCGAGCTACGCGCTTGCGGCGTCGGCGTGCTTCGACGGCGGCGTCGCGACGGTCGGCCGCGCGACGAGCCGCGTTCCGCTCGTCGCGATCGCGATCGCATGCGTGATCCTCGCGGCGGCGGGCCTCGTCGTCGCGGCGCGCGAATATCGCAAAGCCGACGATGCCGGCGCGACGCGACATCCGCAGCGGAGCCGAGCGCTCGCGAAGGTCGGCATCTTCTCGAGCGTTCTCTTCCTCGGCGCGATCGCGTTCTCGATCGTGATGCTGTCGCTGTCGCCGCATTGCGCCGGCTGACG
>DASZWL010000484.1:0-11625 GCA_035546695.1 Rhodanobacteraceae bacterium
GAGCTTTATGCTCTATCAACCGTTCGGGTTCTCTCATCTAAAACCGCTGCCGCGACCCACGCTCTCCCTCGGTCTTTTTCACCTGGGGAATTTCGGTCTGCGGCTGCGGGTACTGCAAAAACAAACATACAAGGGGAAAGCGCCTCACCCCGCCTTCACACCAGGCAACCGCGGCACGCCATGCTCGCTCCGTTCCTCGAACGCAAGCGCGCGCGTATCGACCGATCCTTGCAGCGAGTGCGGAGCAACCGGAACCGTCGCTTCGCCGCGAGCCAGGCGCAACGCGTTCGCGTAGCAACGGCTCGCCGTCGCCGCATCGTCCGCGCCGGCGTAGCAGTCGCCGAGCGTCTCCCACGCGAGCGATGATTCCTCGATCGCGATCGCGCGCTCGAGATATTGCTGGCCCTTGCCCCACAACGACTGCTGCGCGCAGAGCCGGCCGAGCGCAGTCGCGAGCGCCGCGCTGTTCGGCGCGAGTGCGAGCCAGCTCTCGGCCTTGCGCGTGCGCGCCGGCAATTCGGCCGGGCCGAGATCGGCGTAAGCGAGCGCGAGCGCATCGCTCCATTCGCGGCGTTCCGCCGATTCGATCTCGTCCATCGCGGCGAGCACCTGACCGAGCTCGGCCGAGCGATGCGCGAACGCGGCAATCAGTTCCGGACGGCGCCGCTGCGCGCGGCTCGCGCCGCCCCACAGCGCGTTGAGACGCGACGTATCCGGCGCGGCAGCGAGCGCGGCGACAAGCGTGCGCGTGTCGAGCGCGATCTGATCGTCGTGCGCGAGCGTCTGCGTGCGCGCGAGCATCGGGATCGCGTCGAGCGCGGTGCGCGTGTCGCCGCTTGCGAGCGCGGCGTCGATCAGAAGTCGCAGGCCGCGCGGCGGCAACGTTCCCTTCGCGGCTTTCGGTTTCAAGAGAGCCAGCGCTTCGGCGGCGCGGCCGTTGCCGATCAGGAACTGCGCGCGCAGCGCGAGCGCAGCCGCCTCTTCGCCGGCGCCGATCTGGTCGAGCGCTTCGCGCGCGCGCTCCTCGCTGCCGCGCTCGTGCGCCGATTGCGCGATCGCGAGCAGCGCGGGCCCGCGCAGCGCCGCATGGTTCGATGCTTTTGCGAGACTGCGCTCGGCCTCGGCGTAGCGTCCTTCGGCGAGCGCGGTCAGTCCGCTTGCGAGCCGCTCGCGGCCGCGCCGGCGATACGCGCGTCCCCACGCGCGGAACGGCCAGCGCGCGAAGCGCACGACGATCGAGACGACAGCCCACGCGACGAGCAGCGCGACGATTGCGAAGACGAGGCTCGTCTCGATCGTCGTCCCGCGCACGCGCACGAGCACGTAACCGGGGTCGCTCGCGAGCCAATGCCAGCCGAACGCCGCCGCCGCGGCGAGCGCGAGCAGAACCAGCACGCCGAGCCAGAGTCTCACGGATTCGCTCCGGCGACCGGCGATGCCACGCGCGGCTGCGAGAGCGCGCGCGTCGCGCGCAGGTTGCGCAATTCGCGCAGCGCGCTGCCGAGCTCGGGCAGCGCGGGCGCGAGCGGAGCGGACGAGAGCCGGTCGAGCTCGGCGAGATCCTGCTTCGCCGCCGGCGATTGCACGTCGAAACCCGTCGAGATCGCGGCCTTCGCGCGCGCGAGCGACGCGGAATACGACTCGGGATCGCGCGCGAGCAATGCGGCCTCGGCGCCGCGCAACTCGATCGCGACGAGCGATCGCGCGAGCGCGGGATCGCGGCTTTCCGGCGCGACACCGGATGTTTCGTCGATGCGGACGAACTGCCGCAGCAGCGTCGCAAAGCGCGAAGAAGACGGCTCGGCTTTCGGCGTTTCGCTCTTCGGCGGCAACGTCGCAAGACTGTCGCGCACGCGCTCGAGCGCCGCGAGCGTCGACGTCGTCTCGAGCGGTTTCGCCGCAGCGAGCGCCTGCATCTCGGCGCCGATCGTCTGACGCACGCCCGAGAACACGGGATCCTCGGCCGAAGCCAGCGCCGAATCGGCGAGCCGGTACGCGGCGAGCGCGGCCTCGGCATCGTGGAACAGCGCGAGACGCTCGTCGGCGAGCTGCAGCAGGAACTCGGCTTCGTTGAGCGCGAGCGCATCGCGTCCGGTCAGCCGCTGATCGGCGAGATTCGCGACGGCATCTTCGAGATGGCGCGAGCGCTCGCCGAGCGCGAGCAATTCCTCGCGCACGCTCTTGTTGACGGAATCGGCGTCGGCGAGGCGCTGGCGCAGCGTATCGAAATCGCGCTTGCGCTGATCGCCGGCACGCGCGAGATCGTCGATGCGCGTGCCGAGCTCGCCGCGCAACGAAGACTGCGCATCGCCTTGGCCGCGCTCGATCGCTACGACACGCCAAAGCGCGAAACCGGCGACGATCAGTGCAACGAGCGCGATCAGCAGCGCGAGCGTGCCGCCGCGCCGAGCGGCGGTCGCGGGATGCGATGGAGCGGGAACGGGAGCAGCCGCCGGAGCCGTCGGCGGCGAAGCGACGTCGCTGTCTTCTTCGTCCATGCGGACATGCTAGCCGAACTCCGCATCGCCGGCAGCGCCGCGACGGTCAGAGTCTGTGACGCGCCAGCGCCGACGCCGCCGCGTCGAGCAGGTCGCGCGGAACGGCCGAGCGGGCCTGAACGATCGTCTCGAAACCGTTTTCACGCGCGACGCCGCCGAGACGTGCGCTGCTGACGACGATGGTCTGCCGCCGAAGTCGAGCCAGGAGCGGCGGCGGGAGGCGTGCGACGAGGTTGTCGAGCGCCTCGCTGCTCGACAGCAGCGTGATCAGTGGATCCTTCGCGGCGGCCAGCGCTTTGAAATGCCGACGCGTGAGCCGTGGCGGCATGCGCTGGTAGACGTGGATATGCTCGACATTCGCGCCGCGGCGACGCAGCGTCGGCGCGATCCCATCGCGGCCACCGGGCGCGCCGACGAGCGCGATGCGCTGTCCGCGCACGCGCTTCAGATCGGCCAGCGCGAGGACGCCTTCGCTGTCGGCGCGGTCCGCAGGAATCGTCGCCCGGATGCCGTGCCGCGCCAGCGCGCGAGCCGTGCCTGTGCCGACGGCATAGGCGCGAATGCGCGTCCGTCGGCCGGGCACTGCGCCGATACCGAAACGGACGGCGGCAGGACTCGTGAAGATCCAGGCATCGAATGCGTCGCTTGCGATGCGCGGAAGGCGCTCCGGAGTCGCGCGGAGCGCGAGACCAGGCAATGCGAGGGCGTACCCGCCGAGGGCCCTCACGCGCTTCAGGATCGCGGCCGACGTGCCGGCCGGGCGCGTAATGACGACTGTCGCGCCCTCGAGAATCGCGTGTGTAAATTTGCCTTGCATCGCCGTTTGCCTGCCGTTTCGCGCGTATACAATTCGATTTCGGCGCGAGATCGCGCGTCGAGTGTACAGGGGACGATCATGCGAAACGGATCCGGTAGGCGCATGGCCACCGCGTTGTGCATGCTGCTAGCCGCGGGAGACGTCGAGGCAGCCTCGATCGACGGAGCGATCGATGCGTTGCGCGACATCGCGCTGCGCACGGAGACTGCGACACGCGAGACGCTGCAAGCACATGCCGCGCTCCGCGATGCCGATACGGCGACGATCCGCACGGTGAAATCGTTGCGCAGTCGATTCGATGCGATCGCGCGCCGCGCATCGATCGACGGTTACGCGGCCGACGCCAAGTTTTCGCGGAAATCGCGCGGGGTCGACGAACTGCTCGCGAACCTCGAGCGGGCCGCGGCGGCTCCGCGCGATGTCGCGCTGCCTGCGCTCTTACCGTCGGCCGCGCATGTTCTGGCCATCGCGCCCGACGCCGGCACCAGCTGTGCGACGGCTCTGACGGCAGCTTCGGGCGACGCAGTCGAAAAGACGCTCGCGCCCGGATCTTCGATTTGGATACGCGTCGCGCCGGCGAAGACGCGCTTCGTGCGCGTCGATACGGCGCCTTCGTCCGTCGATACTGAGATCACGCTGTTTGGACAGAGTTGCCCCGCCGGCGAAGACGACGCCGTCGCGCACAACGACGATGCCTACGGCCTCGCTGCCGCGGTCGCGATCGACTCGGAGGATTCGAGCCATTCGTCGGGCGCGCACTATGCGCGCGTGCGCAATATCGGCCATTCGGCCGGCGACGTCGTCGCGCGAGTGAATGCCACCGCCGCCATCGTCGGCCGCATCACCGACGCACGGAACGCGCAACCGATCTTCGCGCAGGCCGTAGCAGTGACGCCCGATGGCTACTTTCTCGCGCAGACACAGAACGACGACTCGACCGGTCTTTATCTGCTCCCTGTCGATCCAGGGACGTACTACATACTGGCGCAGGGCTACTACTCTCCCGATTTTGCATATCTCAGCGAGCTCTATCCAGACGCCGCGTGCTCAACGTCGTACGTGTACGCACTAGCCCAGTGCGACACGGGGAGCGCGACCCCGCTGACGATCGCCGATGGTCAGGAACTCGACGGCATCAACGTCGCGCTCGGCATTGGCGCGCGGGTGGCGGGGATCGTGCGAGATGCACTGACGGGCGCTCCGCTCTCCGGCGCATCGATCGCAGCCTACGAGACGAATGGAGAATTCGGAGCCGTCAGCACGGTTACCGATTTGACCGGGCGTTATGAGGTAGCCGGCCTGGTGAGCGGGACCTATGTCCTGGAAGCGACTCGCGACGGTTACGGCAGCCAGCTCTGGAACCACGTGACGTGCACGGGTCCGATCGAGACCGATTGCGAGATCTCTGGCGGAACGCCCCTTACGCTGGTGCGCGACACGCTGACTTCGAGCATCGATTTCGATCTGCCGGTCGAGGCGCATCTGCACGCGACGATCCTGCCACGCAATGGAGCACCGATACCGCTGGGCTGGGAACTCTCGATCTACGATCAGTCGAACGCATATGTGGGAGCGAGCTTCGTCTACGGCGCGTCGTCGATAGACAGCGTCGCGCTGGCGCCCGGCAGCTATTACGCGTTCGTGACGGCCGACGGTTACTTCGGGCAGCTGTGGAACGCGATCGATTGTGTGGCCGATTGCGGCCCGCCATTCGACCAGGCCATACCGATCAAGATTGCCCGCGGCCAGACGATTGCGGTTTCGTTCGCGCCCTTGGTCGTGCCGAGCGTGTCCGGCACCGTTACCGACGCTGCGACGCACGAGCCGCTCGCAAACGCCAGCATTACGCTGGTGCCTGCCAAACTCGAAGGTTCGCTGGTCCAGGCCTTTACCGATCCCAGCGGCCGCTATTCGCTGGCGCCGCCCACTGCGGGGAGCTATTACGTTTGGGCGAACAGCAGCGCGTACCGCGGTACGCTTTATCCGGACGTGCGCTGCACGGACAGCGTGTTCCAGCATTGCGATCTCGCTGCCGCGACGCCAGTCACGATCGCATTCGCGGGTTCAGACGTGACCGGCATCGATATCGCGATGCCGCCGGATGGCAGCGTCTCGGGCCGTGTCGTGCTGCGCACGCCTGACGGCATGGTTCTTCCGCCGATGGTGCCGGGCTATGCGTCCGTGGGACTCTTCACAGCCCTTGATGAATACGTCGCATCGAGCGGGATCCTCACGGACGGCTCGTATCGCGTTACCAACGTACCGGACGGCACGTACTACGCGACCGTGCAGGGCCCGATGTTCACGGAGATCTATCCCCGCATCGACTGCGAGGGAGCCTGCTCGCCATCGCAAGGCTCGCCGATCGCCGTCGCGTCCGGCGCGGACACCACTGGCATCGACTTCGATCCCATACCCTACGAATACATATTCGGCCGCGTCACGGACGTGGACGGTGCGCCGATCCCCGGCGCCGCGATCGATCTCTGGCAGGAGAACGATCGGCATTGCGGCGTAAGCGTCACGAACGCAGACGGCTATTACGCGGCGACGGACAATCTCATGCCTTGCCAGACGCCACTGCTGTCGACCGACGCCGACAGCTCGATGTACGAAAACCAAGTCTATGACGGCATCCCGTGCCCCCACGGCTCGGTGTTCCTCGACCTGTGCAGCCTCGACGGCGCCACGCCGGTGCCGTTCCCGACGACGCCAGCATTCGCGATCGCGAACTTCATGCTGGGTCCGCGCCCCGAGACGATCTTCGCCAGTGGCTTCGATCCCTAGCGGCTCGCGAGGTTGATCGCCGCAAACGATTCGTCGAGACTCGCGCGCATTGAAGTGCGAGTCACGCATGGCGCAAGCTGATTACGCGACGCTCGAAGTCGCTGCCGCCGCGCTCGAGCGCGAAATCCTCGACCGGATCGCGCTCGCGCGCGCGATGGCGATCCGCGTCGACGCCTACGACGGCGATTCGCTGACGATGTCGGCTCCGCTCGCGCCGAACGTCAACGACAAGGGCTGCGCGTTCGGCGGCAGCCTCGTCAGCCTGATGACGCTCGCCGGCTGGGGACTCGTCAAGCTTGCGCTCGATCGCCAGCAGCGCGATTGCGACATCTACGTGCAGGACAGCGACGTGCGCTATCTCGCGCCAGTCTGGGGCGATTTCTCGGCGACGGCGCGGCTCCTCGATCGCGAGAGTTTCGCGGCGATGGTCGAGGCGCTGACCTTGCGCGGGCGCGCGCGCACGCGCGTGCGTTGCGTCGTTCCGCTGCCGGACGGCAGCGCGGCGGCGATGCTGGAGGCGCGCTTCGTCGCGATCGCGCGGCGCTGAGCGGCGTCCCGCATCGATCCGACCCGTTCCCGAATGCTCGCGCAAGAGGCACAATCCGCATCGGAGGGTTTGCGCATGCATCGTCGCGTCGTCCTGATGGCCGCCCTGTCGTCCGTGCTCGTCGCTTCGTGCGCGTCGATGTCGATCGACAAGATGAAGACGAAAGAGACCGTCCTCGACGACACGCTCAAGATGTATGCCGCGACGATCCGCTGGGGCGACATGACGCAGGCGCTCGCTTTCGTCGACCCGAAATACCGCGAGGCCCATCCGCTCAGCGATCTCGACCTCGCGCGCTACAAGCAGGTGCAGGTGACGGCGTACGACGATCAGCCGGCCGTGCCGGTCAGCGAGACCGAAGTGCGCCAGACCGTCGAGATCGGCCTCGTCAACATCAACACGCAGACCGCGCGCAGCATCGTCGACCATCAGGTCTGGCGCTACGACGAAGCCGCGAAGAAATGGTGGCTGACGACGGGCCTTCCGGACATCACGCGCCACAACTGAGCCTCATCCGCCCCGAGGAATCCACGATGATGCACGCCGCGCAAGCGCAGACGGGCGGCTTCTGGCCGCTCTACGAACCGAAGCTGCTGACGGTTCTGCGCCGCGGTTACGGCTTTTCGGATCTGCGCCGCGACGTCATCGCGGGCCTCACGGTTTCGATCGTCGCGCTGCCGCTTTCGATGGCGCTCGCGATCGCTTCGGGAACGACGCCGGACAAGGGCCTGCACACGGCGATCGTCGCCGGATTCCTGATCTCGTTCCTCGGCGGCTCGCGCGTGCAGATCGGCGGGCCGACCGCGGCGTTCGTGCCGGTCGTCTTCAACGTCATCGACAAGTTCGGCTACGGCGGGCTCATCCTCTGCACGCTGCTCGCGGGCATCATGCTCGTCGCCGCCGGGCTTCTGCGCGTCGGCACGCTGATGAAGTACATCCCGAAACCGGTCATCACCGGATTCACGGCGGGCATCGCGGTCTCGATCTTCTCGAGCCAGATCAAGGATCTCTTCGGGCTATCGATGGACAAGGTGCCGGCCGAGTTCTTCGCGCGCTGGTCGGCCTACGCAGCGCATCTTCCGAGCGCGAGCGGCGCGACGGTCGCGCTCGCGTCCGTTGCGCTCGCGATCATCGTGATTTTGCGCAAGCTCCGTCCGACCTGGCCGGGATTCCTGTTCGCGGTCGTCGCCGGCGCGCTCGCGGTCGCGCTGTTCCACGCACCGGTCGAGACGATCGGCACGCGCTTCGGCGGCATTCCGGCCGCGCTCCCGTCGTTCGCGATCCCGCACATTCCGCTCGAGCGCACGATCGAGCTTTTCCCGAGCTCGTTCACGATCGCGTTTCTCGCCGGCGTCGAATCGCTGCTGTCGGCCGTCGTCTCCGACGGCATGATCGGCGGGCGCCACCGCTCGAACTGCGAGCTCGTCGCGCAGGGCGTCGCGAACGTCGGATCGGCCCTCTTCGGCGGATTGCCGGCGACCGGCGCGCTCGCGCGCACCGCGACGAACGTACGCGCCGGCGCGCGCTCTCCAGTGGCCGGCATCGCGCATTCGCTGTTCCTTCTCCTCTTCATGCTCGTGCTCGCGCCGCTGATGGGCTACGTGCCGCTCGCGGCGCTCGCGGCCGTGCTCGTCGTCGTCGCCTGGAACATGGCCGAGATCGAGAGCTTCCGTCATCTCATGAGCGGGCCGGTCGGCGATCGCGTCGTGCTGCTGCTGACATTCGGGCTCACGGTCGTCTTCGATCTCACGGTCGCGATCGAGGTCGGCATCGTGCTCGCGGCATTCCTCTTCATGCATCGCATGAGCGAAGTCGTCGCGATGGAGTCGAACGTCTCGCTGATCGAGGAGGATCGCGCCGACGCGGATCGGCCCGTCGAGCCCGACCAGCGCGCGCAGCTTCCTCCGGGCGTCGAGGCGTTCCAGATCTCGGGGCCGCTCTTCTTCGCGGTCGCGAACCGGCTCGACGACGTGCTCGACGTGCTGCTGCCGAAGTCGCCGAGCGCGTTCATCCTGCGCATGCGGCTCGTTCCGCTGATCGACGCGTCCGGCGTCGCGGCGCTCCGGCAGATGATCGAGCGCTGCCGGCGTCGCGGCACGAAGGTGATCCTCTCGGGCTTGCGCGAGCAGCCGCGCAGCATCCTCGCGCAGATGGACGTTGCCGACGACGGCGATCAGCTGCGTTTCGCGCGCGATTTCGAGGAAGCGGTGCGCATCGCAGGCGGCGCGTCGGCCGGCTGAGCGTGCGCGCTTTGCCTCACGCGCACGGCTCCGCGATAATCCGCCGCCGCGCGTCCGCGCGTCAGCCCGTTCCCACATGCCGGATTTCCTGCACCGCCTGCCCGAGTTTCTCGGCAATCATCTCTATCTGACGCTCGGCTTCGTCGGCGTGCTGATCGCGCTTGCGATGACCGAGCTGCAACGGTTCACGCGCGGCTACAAGGCGCTGACGCCGGCCGGGCTGACGCAGCTCGTCAACCGCGACAACGCGCTCCTGATCGACGTGTCCAGCCAGCAGGATTTCGAGAAGGGCCACGTGCCCGGCGCGCGGCACGTCGCGATGAGCCAGTTCGATCCCGAGAGCAAGGAAATCGCGAAGGCGAAGGAGCTGCCGGTCGCGGTCAGCTGCCGCACCGGGCAGATCTCGGCGCAGGCCGCGCAGCGGCTCGTCAAGGCCGGATTCGCGAAGGTCTACTGGCTCGAAGGCGGCATCGGCGCGTGGAGCGAGGCGCATCTGCCGCTCGCGCGCGGACGCGACTGATTCGACGCTTCGTCGCCGTCGCGCGACAGTCGCGCCGCGATCAAGCCCGCGGCATCGTGCGGTCGCATCGCATCCATCGGCGTGCGCGCGCCGCCTAGGCGTGGAATAATCCGCACCCTTTTTCCCTTTCGGAACGCAACATCATGGCAGAGACCAGCAACGGCGCCGCGAACGGTCAGGCGCAGCAAGGTCAGGCGCAGCTCAGCCTGCAGAAGATCTACACGAAGGACGTCTCGTTCGAGGCGCCGAGCGCGCCGCAGATTTTCCAGTCGCCGGCCGGACAGCCGAACGTCGAGCTCAATCTCGCGCAGCGCGTGACGCAGCTCGGCGAAACTGCGTACGAGGTCGTGCTCACCGTGACCGCGACGTGCAAGATCGAGGACAAGACGGCTTATCTCGCCGAAGTCCATCAGGCCGGCATCTTCGGGCTCTCGGGCTTCGATGCGTCGGGCCGCGATGCGGTGCTGCAGACGTATTGCCCGAACGTGCTGTTTCCTTACGCGCGCCAGATCGTCTCCGACCTGATCCAGGCCGGCGGCTTTCCGCCGTTCTTCTTGCAGCCGATCAACTTCGACGCGCTCTACGCCGAGCAGCAGCGCCGTCGTGCCGACAGCGCGGGCCAGGGCGCCGGCGCCAACGCCTGACGCCGCTGCGATGAGCACGGGCACGCCGGTCGCGGTCCTGGGCGCCGGCTCATGGGGCACGGCGCTCGCGGCGCTGCTCGCGCGTAACGGCGTGCCGACGACGCTGTGGGCGCGCACGGCGCAAGCGGTCGTCGACATGGCGACGACGCATCGCAATCTGCGCTATCTGCCCGATCTCGCGCTGCCCGATCCGCTCCAGCTTGCCGGCGCGCTCGAGCCGACCGTGCGCGACGCCGGCACGGTGCTGATTGCCGTGCCGAGCCATGCGTTCGCCGCATTGCTCGACAGCGCGGCGCCGTGGGTCGGTCCCGGCGTCGGCGTCGCATGGGCGACGAAAGGTTTCGATTCCGAATCGGGACGCTTCCTGCACGAGCTCGTCGCCGAGCGGCTGCCGGGACATCCCGCGGCCGTCGTGACCGGCCCTTCGTTCGCGCACGAAGTCGCGCTCGGCCTGCCGACCGCCGTCACGGTGCATTCGTCCGACGCGGCGTTCGCGAAGAACGTCGCGCAGATGCTGCATTCGCCGATGTTCCGCGCGTACACCGGCAACGACGTTCTCGGCGCCGAGCTCGGCGGTGCGATGAAGAACGTGCTCGCGGTCGCGACCGGCGTCGCCGACGGCATGCAGATGGGCCTCAACGCACGCGCGGGACTCATCACGCGCGGCCTCGCCGAGATGATGCGGCTCGGCCAGGCGCTCGGCGCGCGCGCCGAGACCTTGATGGGCCTCGCCGGACTCGGCGATCTCGTGCTGACCTGCACCGGAGATCTCTCGCGCAATCGCCGGCTCGGGCTCGCGCTCGGGCGCGGCGTACCGCTGGCGCAAGCGGTCGCCGAGATCGGGCAGGTCGTCGAGAGCATCAAGACGGTCGACACTGTCATGCGCCTCGCGGTGCGCCACGACGTCGAGCTTCCGATCACGGCACTCGTGCAGCGCGTGCTTCGCGAAGAGCTTTCGCCCGCCGAAGCGATGAAGGCGCTGCTGTCGCGCGAACAAAAGCCCGAATATCCGACGTCGGCTCCCGCCGACGTCGTCCCCGCGAAAGCGGGGACCCAGCGACTTTGATCTTCGTCGAAAAGGCGCTGGGTTCCCGCTTTCGCGGGAACGACGGTTCTGTGCGATATCAACGGCGGTTCTATGCGATATCGCCGCCGGCGAATCCCGACTGCCGCCACGCTTCGAACACGATCACCGCGACCGCGTTCGAGAGATTGAGGCTGCGGTTGCCGGGCCGCATCGGCAGGCGCAGGCGCTGCTCCGGCGGCAGCTCGTCGAGGATCGCCTGCGGCAAGCCGCGCGTTTCTGGTCCGAACAGCAATGCATCGTCGTCGTCATAGACGATTCGGTCGTAGCGCGTGCCGCCGCGCGTCGATACCGCGAATACGCGGCGCGGCTTCGCGGCGACGAGGAACGCGGCGAGATCATCGTGAACGGCGATCCGCGCGAACTCGTGATAGTCGAGTCCGGCGCGGCGCAGTTTCTTGTCGTCGAGATCGAACCCGAGCGGCCGCACGAGATGCAGCGCCGCGCCGGTGTTCGCGCACAGCCGGATCACATTGCCGGTGTTCGGC
>DASZWL010000485.1:0-3109 GCA_035546695.1 Rhodanobacteraceae bacterium
CCAGTATTCGGCCGCGAAATTGCGCAGGTACAGCGGAATGCCGAGACGCGCGCAGACGGCGAGCGCATCCTTGCGATCCTCGTCGGCGTGGCACGGGCCGTTGCGATCGTCTTCTTCCCAGTTCTGCATGAACATGCCGGCAATCGGCACGTTCGCGCGCTGCAGCAGCAGCGCCGCGACCGACGAATCGACGCCGCCCGACATGCCGACGATGACTTCAGCGCGGGACAACGTCGCAATCTCTGCTTTCGTGAAAAGTGCGGCCGGGACGGCCGCTCTTTGCTCTCGCGCTCATGGATGAGCGCTCAAATACCTGATTGCATCGAGCGGAAGGCGATGACCCGCGATCCAGTCGTCGACGCTCGCGATCACCATCGGGCTTCGGAGCCGCGCCGATTCGGCCGCGATTTCTTCTCGCGTCAGCCAGAGCGCGCGCACGATGCCATCGTCGAGCGGCCGCGCCGGATCGTGCCGAAGCGGTACTCCGCCGAACGTGAAGCGGACGAACTGACGCCCCGACTCGGCGTTGCGCCATTGCTGCACGCAGAGGAGGCAATCGAGCTCGATGTCCCAGCCGGTTTCCTCGAGCGTCTCGCGCACGGCCGCGGCCTGCAGCGATTCGTCGGGATCGAGATGCCCTGCGGGCTGGTTGATGACGAGGCGGCCGCGCACGTCTTCCTCGACGAGGAGAAAGCGGCCTTCGCGCGGCACGACGGTTGCGACCGTAACATGCGGACGCCATATGTCGTCGTCGGCCATCGTGGCCTCATGCAGGGCAGTGCGATTCGTGACAGAGCTCGTATCCGATCGATTCATGCGGGAAAGTTTACAGGAGGGCCGATGCGCGACCGTCCGGAGCGCACTCGCCGGAACGGCGCGATACGGCGCCGAAAGCGGTGCGATCGTGACCGATCACGGCGCTATACTGGGGTCGAATGGTCCGAATCCGAGGCTCATGAGCCAGTCACCCGACCGGCGCAGCGAACACGGCCCCGGCCTCGTCGTCGAAGAGGCCCGGCCCGAGGTCGCGCGGCCGCCGCTCTATCAGGTCATCCTGCTCAACGACGATTTCACGCCGATGGATTTCGTCGTGGTCGTGCTGGAGACGTTCTTCAACCTCGATCGCGAGCGCGCCACGCAGGTCATGCTCCACGTGCACACGCGCGGCAAGGGCGTCTGCGGCGTCTTCACGCGCGAGGTCGCCGAGACCAAGGTCACGCAGGTCAACGAGTTCTCGCGCACCCATCAGCACCCGCTGCTCTGCACCATGGAAAAAGCATAGCCGGCCCCAATCTTGCACGGCTGGAACTGTGGAGACGTAACGGATGTTCAGCAAAGACCTCGAGCTCACCATCGGCCAGTGCTACAAGGAGGCCCGCGAGCAGCGTCATGAGTTCATGACGGTGGAGCACCTCCTGCTCGCACTGCTCGAGAACCCCTCGGCGGCCGCGGTCCTGCGTGCCTGCAATGCCGACATCGGCAAGCTCGGGCGCGATCTGCGCTCGATCATCACCGAGACCGTCCCGGTGTTGCCGCCGAACGACGAGCGCGACACGCAGCCCACGCTCGGCTTCCAGCGCGTGCTTCAGCGCGCGGTCTATCACGTGCAGTCGTCGGGGCGGAAAGAAGTGACCGGCGCGAACGTGCTCGTCGCGATCTTCGGCGAGAAGGACTCGCACGCGGTCTATTTCCTCGGCCAGCAGGAAGTCTCGCGGCTCGACGTCGTCAACTACATTTCGCACGGCATCGCCAAGCTCGGCCAGGAATCGGCGCAGCAGCATGGCGGCGACGCCGGCCGCGAAGCCGAGGGCGGCGAGGAGCCGCGCGGCAATCCGCTGACCGAGTTCGCGAACAACCTGAACGAGCTTGCGCGTCAGGGCAAGATCGATCCGCTGATCGGGCGCAACGAGGAAGTCGAGCGCACGATCCAGGTGCTGTGCCGTCGCCGCAAGAACAATCCGCTGTACGTCGGCGAGGCCGGCGTCGGCAAGACCGCGCTCGCGGAGGGTCTGGCGAAGCGCATCGTCGAAGGCAACGTCCCGGCGGTCCTCAAGGACTCGACGATCTGGGCGCTCGATCTCGGCGCGCTCGTCGCCGGTACGAAGTATCGCGGCGATTTCGAAAAGCGCTTGAAGGCCGTCATCGGCCAGCTCAAGAAGGAGCCGGGCGCAATCCTCTTCATCGACGAGATCCATACGATCATCGGCGCAGGTTCCGCGTCGGGCGGCACGATGGACGCGTCGAACCTGATCAAGCCGATGCTCGCCTCGGGCGAGATCCGCTGCATCGGCTCGACGACGTTCCAGGAATTCCGCGGCGTCTTCGAGAAAGATCGCGCGCTCGCGCGGCGCTTCCAGAAGATCGACGTCGTGGAGCCCACGATCGCCGACAGCGTCGAGATCCTGAAGGGTCTCAAGACGCGCTTCGAGGAGCATCACAAGGTCGAGTACACGAACGACGCGCTGAAGGCGGCGGTCGATCTCTCGGTCAAGCACATCGCCGACCGTCTGTTGCCCGACAAGGCGATCGACGTGATCGACGAAGCCGGCGCGCGCCAGCGTCTTCTGCCGGAAGACCAGCGCACCGGCACCGTCGACGTGCCCGAGATCGAGTTCATCGTCGCGCGCATGGCGCGGATTCCGCCGAAGCAGGTTTCGGTGTCGGATCGCGATGTCCTCAAGAACCTCGACCGCAATCTCAAGATGGTCGTGTTCGGCCAGGACGGCGCGATCGACGCGCTCGCAAGCGCGATCAAGATGGCGCGGTCAGGTTTGGGCAATCCGCAGAAACCGATCGGCTGCTTCCTGCTCGCAGGTCCCACCGGCGTCGGCAAGACCGAAGTGACGCGCCAGCTCGCGATGCAGCTCGGCATCGAGCTCGTGCGCTTCGACATGTCCGAGTACATGGAAGCGCACTCGGTGTCGCGCCTGATCGGCGCGCCTCCGGGTTACGTCGGCTTCGATCAGGGCGGTCTCCTGACCGAGCAGATCGTCAAGCATCCGCACTGCGTGCTGTTGCTCGACGAGATCGAGAAGGCGCATCCGGACGTCTACAACGTGCTGCTCCAGATCATGGACCGCGGCGCGCTGACCGATACGAACGGGCGCGA
>DASZWL010000486.1:0-1997 GCA_035546695.1 Rhodanobacteraceae bacterium
CTCATTGGCCGACGCGAGCATGCCGTCGCGATCGACGAGCGCCATCGGCGTCGCGGAGAGATCGAATACGCGCGGCGTTTCACGCTCGAGGTGCGAAGACGATGTCGCGGAGCTCATTGCACCAGTGTAGTGCAGGAACGCGTTGTTCGTGCGGCTGAGGTCGTCCGCTATCTTGCGCCACGCAATGTCGAAAGCTTGGCTGCCTTCATATTGCAGATACGGATTCATCTCGATGGCGTTTTTCGTCCCCTGAATGTCCGGACGCCGTATTTCAGGGAGGATCGGCCCAATGGAGAATGCGGCTCTGCCAATTCTTAGGAGTCCGATATGATCGAGCATCCGGCAGCCTTACTCGTGATCGATGTGCAAGAGTCCTTCCGTCATCGTCCCTACTGGAGCGCAACGCATGTTCCGGCGTTTTTTGACCGCCTGCAGGCGCTCGTCGACGGAGCCGCAGAACGGAAGATTCCCGTTGTCCAGATCCTGCACGTCGAAGACGAAGGCGCGTTCTCGCTCGCGAGCGGCCACATGCGCACGCTCGCGCCGCTCGCGATCACGCCCGACGCCGTGTTCCACAAGCGCCGACACAGCGCGCTGGTCGGCTCGGGGCTGCCGGTCTGGCTGACCGAGCGCGGCATCCGCCGGCTGATCGTCTCCGGCATCCGCACCGAGCAGTGTTGCGAGACGACGACGCGCCACGCGTCCGATCTCGGCTTCGCGGTCGATTTCGTCAGCGAGGCGACGCTGACGTTCGCGATGACCGCACGCGACGGCCGCCATTGGACCGCCGAGGAGATCAAGGCGCGCACCGAGCTCGTGCTGGCCGACCGCTTCGCGCGCATCGCGACGGTCGACGAGGCGCTCGACGCGACCGGCGCGAGGCGTGCGGCATGACGCAAGCGACGCCGCGACGGATCCCGGTTTTCGTCGTCGTGCCGCCGCGCGCGCTGCTGCTCGATCTCGCCGGACCGCTCGAAGTGCTGCGGCGCGCGAGCCTCGAGCAGAGCGCCGTCGCTTTCGACGTGCGCTACGTCGGCCCCGCGCCGACGGCGACGAGCTCGATCGGACTCGCGCTCTGCGGCGTCGACGCCTTGCCCTCCTCGATCGCGGACGACGCGATCGTCCTCGTTCCCGGCAGCGCCGACACGATCGCGTTCGCCGACGACGTGACGGATGCCTCTGCGAAGCGCGACGATGACGCGATCGTCGACTGGTTGCGACAGCACGTGCGCACGACGCATTTCCTGATCTCGATCTGCTCCGGCGCGCTGCTCGCCGCCCGCGCGGGCCTGCTCGACGGCTCGGAATGCACGACGCACTTCAGCTGCTGCGCGACGCTCGCCGCACTCGCGCCGGCGGCACGTGTGCTCGACAACCGGCTCTACGTCGTCAACGGCACGCGCTGCAGCAGTGCCGGCGTCACGGCCGGAACCGATCTCATGCTGCATCTCGTCGCGGCGTGGCTCGGACCCGCGATCGCCGCCGCGATCGCGCGGCATCTCGTGATTTATCTCCGCCGCAGCGGCTCCGATCCGCAGCTCTCGCCGTGGCTCGAGGGCCGCAACCACATCCATCCCGCGGTGCACCGTGCGCAGGACGCGATCGCGGCCGATCCCTCGCGCGCATGGACGCTCGCGCGGCTCGCGCGCATCGCGAACACGAGCACGCGGCATCTCTCGCGTCTTTTCAACGAGCACGCCGGCATGGGAATTCCCGAATACGTCAACCGGCTGCGCGTCGCGCTCGCGCACGAGCTCGTCGTCGAGACGCGGCTCGACATCGAGCGCATCGCGGAACGCACCGGCTTCGCTTCGGCTAGACAGTTGCGGCGCGTCTGGCGTCGCTCGCATGCGACACCACCGCGCGCCACGCGCGCCTCGAACGGCTGATTCCATAGATTCCATGAGCGAAAAACGCGTCCAGTTCGATTTCGAGATCGATTTCTCGAACGGCGGCGGCCTTTCCGGCCGCGGATTCCGGCTCGACATCGACGGCGA
>DASZWL010000487.1:0-14223 GCA_035546695.1 Rhodanobacteraceae bacterium
CGGCGTCGCCGCCGACGTTGTAGACCTCGCCGACGCGGCCGATCTCGAGCACGCGGCGGATCGCGGCGCAATGATCCTTGACGTACAGCCAGTCGCGCACGTTGCGTCCGTCGCCGTAGACCGGCAGCGGCTCGCCGGCGAGCGCCTTCTGGATCATCAACGGAATGAGTTTCTCGGGAAACTGGTACGGCCCGTAGTTGTTCGAGCAGTTCGTCGTCAGCGTCGGCAATCCGTACGTGTGATGGAAAGCGCGCACGAGATGATCGGAAGCGGCTTTCGACGCCGAGTACGGCGAGTTCGGCTGATACGGCGAATCCTCGGTGAAGCGTCCGACCGGACCGAGCGAGCCGTACACCTCGTCGGTCGAGACCTGCAGGAAGCGGAACCCATCCTGCCGCTCGAGCGGCAGCGCGCGCCAGTACGCGAGCGCGGCTTCGAGCAGCGTCAGCGTGCCGACGACATTCGTCTGCACGAACTCGGCGGGTCCGTCGATCGAGCGGTCGACGTGCGATTCGGCCGCGAAGTTCACGATCGCCGTCGGCCGATGCTCGCGCAAAAGACGTTCGACGAGCGCGCGATCGCCGATGTCGCCGTGCACGAAGACGTGATCGGCGGCGTCGCGCACCGGGGCGAGCGTGTCGAGATTGCCGGCGTAGGTCAGCTTGTCGAGATTGACGATGCGCGCGCCGCGCCCGGCGAGCGTGTCGAGCACGAAGTTCGCGCCGATGAAGCCGGCGCCGCCGGTGACGAGAAGGGTTTTCATTCGATCCATGCCGAAAAGCCGAAGAACGAAAGAGGCAGTCGGGGAAGGACGACGCTTCTCTCGCGTCTCGGGACCGCCGGCGACCGGTTTGCGGAACCGGACGTTCGGAACGCTCGATCCACGTTCCGGGCCGGCGTCCATCGTAATGGTACCGAACGCCCATGGCGAATCAGCCGATCACGGCGGCTGTCGACCGGACTCCGGACTGTGGCGATGGACAAGCGCCGCCGCGCTAAGGATCGGAACCCGCTCGACCGACGAAGATCTGGATGGGCTGACTGTCCGCCAAGCCCGAGTCGTTCGAGCAGGTCAGGCGCAGCACGAAGTAATCCGAACGGTCCGCGACGAGCGTGCGCGGCGATACCGGCGAGGTCGTGTCCGTCCAGCCGCGCAGCGCGACAGAATGGCCGTCGATCTCGGCCGTGCCGACGCAGGCCGTGGCACGCAGGACCTGCCACCCGACCGTGAACGCTTCGCCAACGACAGGATACATCGTCGACGGCGTGAGCACGAAGTCGGGCGGCACCGGCGGACCGCCGGCCAAGATCAAGGCCGGCGTGCTTATCGCGCTGCCATACGCGTTCGAGCAGTTCAGAAGCAGGAGATAAGTGCCTTGCTGCGCCACGGTGACCGAACGCGGCGATGTCGTCGTGGCGACGTCCGTCCAGCCGGCAAGGCTGATGGCGGTTCCGTTGAGCCTGGCGCTACCCGAGCAAGAGGTCGCGCCGGTCACGCTCCACGCGACGTCGAACGGCGCGCCGAGGTCGACGGTATCCGGCGCGATCAAGGCGAACCCTGGCGGCATCGGCGGCAAGCCGGCGATGACGGTGACATTCACCGGCAGGCTGAACGCCGATCCTGCGGCATTCGAACAGATCAGGCGCAGTCCGTACGTTCCCGGCATCGATGCGGTCACCGAGCGCGGCGATGTCGGCGTGAATACATCGGTCCAGCCCGGGAGCGATACGCCGGTGCCGGCCGAGCCCGTGCATTCCGCAGCGCCCGAGACGTTCCAGCTCACGTTGAACGGGACGCCGACGACAGCGCTGTCCGGCACGATCAGCGGGAAAAAAGAAGGATACGGCGGAAAGACTTCGTCGAAACCGCTTGCGAAGATCGGATCGTCCTCGCCGTCGTATCGATCGCCGGTCGCGCTCGCGACACCGGCAACGAGGAAGAACAGGAACAGGCAGACAGCGCGCGCTGCGCTTCGCCGAAGTCGTGTGTCGATGAGCATGCGTTGCGTCCCACCCGATCCGATCAGAACCTGTAACAGCCCGACAGCGCGTCGCGCAGCACCGCGCCCGCGTTCGCGAGCGGCACGTCGCCCTGCAATCCGCCGTTGATGCGCAGTTGCGCGGAGCCTTCGTGGCTCGCCAGGAACTTCGGCAATCGCGATCGTGCGACGTCGGCGAGCCAGAGCGTTCCGGCAGGATTGCCCTGCCGCAGAGGCAGCTCAACGTGCTCGCCGGATGCCGCGAATCCGATCGTGACCGGACCTGGCGGCGGCGGCGCCTTCACCATGATCGTGAGGAACGCGCTGCCGCGGTCGCAGAGCAGCGTAAGGCCGGCGACGACGCCCGGCCCTCGCACGGCCGCCATGCCGGCGCGGCCCGCGATCGGACGAAGTTGCCAACCCGAAGCGGGATTTGCGCTCGCGCCCGGCTTCGCACCTCTTCGCGCCTCCGCGGGAGCGCGTGCGCCGCTCGCGCTCTTCGCCGGCGGCGCAGTCCAGTATTTCTCGCAGGTGTCCGAGCCGGCGCGATCTTTGCCGTCGTCGCAGAACGCGCCGTGCAGTCCGTACCAGATCGCCGGCTTGCCGTCGTGCTGGCGGATCTCCCATCCCTGCATGGAGCCGCCGATATCCGGCGCCAGCGCGTACGAGCCGCCCGGCTGCGAGAGCCAGACGCTGACCGGACAGCCGGCCGAGCCGCAGTATTCGTTCGATGGACCGAAGCCCGGCCGCTGGCACCTGTAGCCGCCGAGATCGACGACGAAATCGTCGACGCCGTCGCCGTTCAGGTCGACGGCCGTCGCGTAGTCGTCGGCGAGCGTTGCTTTTCCGCCATCCTTCGTGCAGTCCCGGATCAGCTGGTCGGCGTCCTTGCGCAGCTCCGGCGGAAGCTTCGGCGGCGCCGACTGCGCGACGGCGCAGAAAAGCATCGCAGCCACGGACGACAAGAGCGCGATTGTTCGCATCGAATTCCCCCGATTTCCGTTCGTATGCACGAGCGGCGGCTTCGATCCGCCTGCTGTTCGTTTCGCACTGGCCCATCGCGTCACGACACGTTGAATCCCATGATGCGGCAGACGTCGACGAGCAGGCCGTGCGCCGTGGTCTCGTCCATGCCGCCGGCGACGACGGTCGACTTTCCGCCCATCTCGACGTTCAGCGTGTAGCCGATGCGCGCCCCGCGCGCGCGATGCGCCATGCCGGCCTGCACGTTCGCGCTCGACGAGTATTGCGTCAGGAGTTCCTGGTCCGTCACGGCGTTCTTGATGATGAGACGATGGATGTCGCTGCGCCGGAAAGTCTGGCCGCCAGCCTCGAGCGCATCGCCCGTGACCTTGAATGTCGCGGGCTGGCGCCCCGACGAGGGCCGCGGATCGTGGAACCAGGCGAAGATCAGAAATGCGATGCCGACGACGAGCAGGAACGGCACCGCAAGACCGATGAGACAGATGAATCCGCCGATGACGAAGAAATAGATCGGCTTCGGCATCGATGCCGGGATGACCTCGAACGTCGTCACTGCGCCGCTCTCGCTTTTCCTGTATTCGGAACCTGCCATTGCTCTGCTCTCACGTCATGTTGAAGAAGGAAATTCGATTTCGTCGTGCCGAAGCCGACCGCCCGCTCATGGCGGCGACGATCCGTCAGCGGCGAATTGCCCGTTCTGGAGCACGGCGCCGACGAAACACGTCGCGCCGGGACAAGCGGCATCCGATTCCGGATCCGCGATCGTGATGTTCAGGTAGTAGTCGCTGTCCGGCTCGAGCGGGCACCACGTATCCGGACCGGTTCCGAGACTCCAGGAAACCAGCGGTCCATCGAAAGGCACGTCGCTTGCGAGGCAGGCCGGTTCCGGGCTGAAGTCGCCGCATGTGCGGCTGATCGCCATCGTGATCGCGGGAGCGTTCGGCGGATACGTCGAGAAGCGTCCCCACAGACCGTCCGGCCCGGAGGTCGTGCGAAAATGCAGCCCGACATAGCTCCATTTCCGGAAATTGCGGATGTACGGCGTCGATTGCGGAACGCCGGGCCACGTTTCCGGAACCTGCTGGGTCGCGTTGGCGAATCCCCACATGTAATCCCACTCGGTCAGCGAAACGTTCGGCCGAATGCCGGGAGGTCCGTATCCGATGTCGCCGGTGACCTGCCGAGTGCGGACTCCGTCGGGCAACGTGATCTCGGATGCGCACACTCCTGCGTCGAATCCGTTCGCGAAGATGAGGTCGCCGCCGATTGCGGGAGCCGATGCGGCGAGCAGCATCGACGCGACCGCTCCGCTGCGCCTTCGCTTCGTCCGAGCTTTCATCGCGAAATTCCCCAAGCCGGCAACGCCGAGCCTTCAGGCACATCGCGTGCCACGCGCTGCGCCGCCCTCACGCCAGGACAAGCGTCACTTGCCGACGCCTCGCGTCAGAACATCGCCGACTGCGGCGGGACAAGTCCTCAAGGCCTTTTCAAGAAACCTTCAAGACCGCGGCATGCGCCGGTAAGATCGGCACCAGCCGGCCGCAACAGGGGGCGATCGGGACAATGTCGGGCACGGGCGCTGCGGACGCGCCGCTTTATCTGTGGCGTTTTTCGGGAATCGAGTACGACGAGGCACGCATGGAGCTGCGCGCCGACGGCGGCGTCATCGCGATGGAGCCGCGGCCGCTGCAGGTGCTTGCGGTGCTGCTCCGTCATGCCGGCGAGGTCGTGACCAAGCAGGAGCTGTTCGACCTCGTCTGGGCCGGACGGCCGACGGTCGATCACGTGCTCGCGACCGCCGTCGGCAAGCTGCGCCGCGCGTTCGGCGACGAGCGCGAAGAGCTGATCGCGACGGTTCCGCGTCTCGGCTACCGCTTCGTCGGCGCCGTCGAACGCGTCGTCGTCGGCCGGCGCATGACCAGCGGGCTCTCGTTCGAGCGCGGCCAGGCCGTGCCGGGCCGCGAGCATTTCCGGCTCGAAGCGCAGCTCGGCCGCACGCTCGGCAGCGAGGTGTGGCTGGCGCGTCACGACAAGACGCGCGAGGCGCGCGTCTACAAGTTCGGTTTCGACGCGACGCATCTTTCGACGCTGAAGCGCGAAGCGACGCTCGCGCGCGTGCTGCGCGAATCGCTCGGCGAACGCGACGACTTCGTACGCGTCATCGACTGGAACTTCGCGACCGAGCCGTTCCACCTCGAGGAGGAATACGGCGGACGCGACCTCCTCGCCTGGGCAGCCGAAGAGCCCGACCTCGCAAGCTGGGGCCTCGACGAGCGCGTCGCGTTCTTCGTGCCGATCGCCGAGGCGATCGCCGCCGCGCACGGCGTCGGCGTGCTGCACAAGGATTTGAAGCCCGCCAACGTGCTCGTGCGATCCGACGGCGGCCGCCGGCAGGTGCGCATCGCTGATTTCGGCAGCGGCAGGCTGCTCGAGCCCGAGCGCCTCGCCGAGCTCGGCATCACGGCGCTCGGCCTCACGCAGGCGAACGCCGCATCGAACGATTCGAGCGGCGGCACGCTGCTCTATCTCGCGCCCGAGGTCATCGCCGGAAACGTGCCGACTGCGCAGAGCGACGTCTATGCGCTCGGCATCCTGCTCTACCAGATCGCGATCGGAGATCTCAGGAAGCCGCTCACGACCGGCTGGGAGCACGACATCGCCGACGCGCTGTTGCGCGAGGATATCGCGCGCGCGACCGACGGCGAGCCCTCGCGCCGCCTCGCGAGTGCGGCCGAGCTTGCCGATCGCCTGCACCGCCTGCCCGAGCGGCACGCCGAGCGCGAGCATCTCGCGGCGACGGAGCGAAGCGAGCAGATCGCGCGCCGCGCGCTCGATCGCGCCCGCGCGAGACAGCCGTGGATCGCGGCGCTCGTCGGCGTGCTGGCGCTGGGTCTCGGTATCGCGGCATGGCTTTACGAGCGCGCCGACGCGGCGCGCGTGCGCGCCGAGCACGAGACGGCGCGCGCGAATGCGATCCGGACGTTCCTGAGCGATGACTTGCTTGGCGCGGCCGATCCTTCCAATGCGTACTACGACGGCGATCCGACGATCGCCGAGCTCCTGCGGCGCGGCGAGACGACGCTTGCCGGTCGCTTCGCGAGCGAGCCGGACATCCGCGGCGCGATCTACGAAGCGCTCGCTCGCGCCTATGCCGGATTCGGCCGCGCCAACGCCGCGACCGACGACTACGATCGGGCCGCCGCCGCCTACGACGCGGCCGATTCGATCGACGCTTCGCTACGCGTTCGCTACGACGCGATCCGCATGCTGGCATTGCGGCACTCGTATGACGAAGCGGACCGCCGTCTCGCCGAAACGGAGCGCATCGCGCGCGCACGCGCGGAAACCGATCCCGAGCTCGCGCTGCACGCAGCGCTCGCGCGCGGCATGCTCGCGAACCAGCGCTTCGACGCGCAGGGCACGCTGCGCGAATATGCGATCGCCGACGCGTTGCAACGCGAGCACTGGCCGGACGATGCCTCGCTCGCAATCGCGATCCGCTCGCGGCTCGCGGACGGACATCTGCGCCTCGGCGAGTTCGCCGAAGCCGAGGACGTCATCCGCCACCGGATGCTCGACGATCCGATGCTCTCGGAGCAGCGCGTCGGCAAGGCCGCGATCGGCTCGATGCATCGGGAGCTCGCGCGCGTGCTGCGCAATCAATCGCGCCTGGACGAGGCGCGCGTCGAAGCCGAAGGCGCGGTGGCGATGATGAAGGCGGGCCTCGGACCCGACCACTTCCACGTCATCGACGCGTTGAGCGTCCTGTCCAGCATCTACCAGGAGCTCCATCAATGCGACGCGGCGCTCGCGACGGCGCGCGAGGTCGTGCGGCGCTACGCGGCCGTGCGCCCGATGACCGATCAGGGCGCGCTGGTCGAAGTCGGCAATCTCGGCTTCGTCGAATACGACTGCGGCGATCTGCCGAACGCGATCGCGCACCTTACGCAGGCCGAGCAGGGTCTCGTCGACAACTACGGCGAGGGCCTCGCGGCCGTGCAGGTCTATCGCGTCGGGCTCGCCAACGCGCTGGCCGACACGGGCCGCTACGACGACGCGCTCGCGAAGCTCGGCGACGTTTCCGGCGCGAAGCTGCAATCCGCCGAGACGCGCAGCGGCGCGCTCGACGAAGCCGATTTCGCGCGCGGCCGCATCTACGTCCTGCAGGGGCGGCGCGACGAAGGCCTCGATCTTCTGCACGCGCTGAAATCGCGCATCGAGCGGCGCAAGGGCGGCTCGGACATCCTCGGGGATATCGACGCGTTCCTCGAACGGCACGAAGCGCCGCCGTAGCGCCGTGCCGTACGGTCACCGGCAGCGCGCGACCGCGGGACGTTCTTTCGAGGAATCGCCTGCGCCGAACGCTGCGGGATCGCGTCCGATCAGAACGGAATATCGTCGTCCTCGAACGTGTCGGCCGGCTTCTGCGCCGGACGCGGCGATGACGCAGCCGGAGCGCTGCGCGGTGCACCGCCGGATCGCTCGCCGCGATCGCGGCTCCAGCCGCCGCCCTCGCCGCCACCGCCGCCGCCGCCGGGACCGCCGAGCATCTGCATCTCGTTCGCGACGATGTCGGTCGAATAGCGCTCGATGCCGTCCTTGTCGGTGTACTTGTTCGTGCGCAGCGAGCCTTCGATGTAGACCTGCCGGCCCTTCTTGAGATATTCGCCGGCGATCTCGCCGAGCTTTCCGAACAGCACGACGCGGTGCCATTCGGTGCGCTCCTGATTCTCGCCGGTCTGCTTGTCTTTCCAGTTTTCGGAAGTCGCGACGCGGATGTTCGTGATCGCGCCGCCGTTCGCCGTGTAGCGCGTCTCGGGATCGGCGCCGAGGTTGCCGACCAGAATGACCTTGTTGATGCCGCGTGCCATGGATGGATCCGTCCTCTGCGAGCGTATTCGATGAAGCGCACGATACCGGAGCGGACGCCGAGCCGCATCCGGCAGGCGCGATCCGCATCGTCGGAGGGCGCCGCCAAGCCATGTCGGTATTTGGCGCGGCGAATGGTGGGCTGAAGCCCACCCTATTGCGTATAGGCCCATAGGGTGGGCTTCAGCCCACCACACTTTTCATTCTGACGTCACGTCGCCGGAAGCGCCGCAGCCGCCAGCTATACTGCGGGCCGTCCGCGAGAGAAGACCCCTTTGAGCTACGCCGCTACCGCCACTTCCACGCCGATCTCCGCCTTCGCCGACGTGCAGGCGCTCGCGGCCGCCGACATGCAGGCCGTCAACGCGCTGATCCGAAGGCGCCTCGCCTCGGATGTCGTGCTCGTGAACCAGGTCGCCGAGCACATCGTCGGCGGCGGCAAGCGCCTCCGGCCGCTGCTGCATCTCGTTGCCGCGCGCGCGGCCGGGTATCGCGGCGAGGATCACGTCGTGCTCGCGGCCGTCATCGAATTCATCCATACGGCGACGCTGCTGCACGATGACGTCGTCGACGAATCGGACCTGCGCCGCGGCCGGCAGACGGCGAACGCGGTCTGGGGCAACGCGCCGAGCGTGCTCGTCGGCGATTTCCTCTATTCGCGCGCGTTCCAGATGATGGTCGAGCTCGACCGCATGCGCGTCATGCGCATTCTCGCCGACACGACGAACCGCATCGCCGAGGGCGAGGTGCTGCAACTGCTCAATATCGGCAATCCCGACACCGACGAAGCGGCGTATCTCGACGTCATCGAGCGCAAGACAGCCGTGCTGTTCGCCGCGGCGACACGGCTCGGCGCATTGCTCGGCGGACTCTCAATGGCTGACGAGGACGCGCTCGCACGATACGGCCTCGATCTCGGCTTCGCGTTCCAGATCGCCGACGACGTGCTCGACTACGCCTCAGACGCCGGAACGCTCGGCAAGAACATCGGCGACGATCTCGCCGAAGGCAAGCCGACGCTTCCGCTGATCCACGCGATCGCGCGGAGCGCACCCGCGCAGGCCGGGCGCCTGCGCGAAGCCGTTCGCACCGGCGGGCGCGATGCGCTCGGCGACGTGCTCGACGCGATCCGCGCAACGGGCGCGCTCGACTACGCACGCGAGCGCGCGCACGGCTACGCGCACTCGGCGCGCGACGCGCTTACTGCGCTGCCTCCTTCGGACGAGCGCGACGCGCTCGCGCTGCTGGCGGATTACGCGATCGATCGGTCGCGGTAGCCGCCTCGCTCAGCCTTCCGGCTTCTTCTTCCTCGCGCGCGCCTCCACCGACGCGAGCTCTTCGGCCTCTTCGACTTCCTCGCAACCGATGTCGAGCCGACCGGCCTCGATGTCCTTGCGCGCCTTCGCGGCGAGCTTGCGATAGCGATCGCGGATCGAGTCGAGAGTCTTGTCGTCGAGCTCCTCGAGATCGAGCAGCGCGTTGTGCGCGCCTTCGAGCGCGCGGATCAGCTCGTCCATCTTGACGTGCATCGCTTCCGAATCGCGGTTCTGCGTGTTCTGGATCAGGAACACCATCAGGAACGTCACGATCGTCGTGCCGGTGTTGATGATGAGCTGCCAGGTGTCGCTGAAGCGGAAGATCGGCCCGGTGACGGCCCAGACAATGACGACGATGAGCGCTAGCACGAACGTACCGGGCTTTCCGGTCGCGCGCGAAGCGCCGTTCGCGAAGCGCGTGAACCACGAAGCTCTCGAAGATCCGGCCATGGTCGTGCTCCGCGTCAGTGCGCAGCGAACGCTTCGTCGAAAAACATCCGCATCTGTCGATAGCCGCGCTTCGCGGCGCGCTCGTCGTACTTGCAGCCCGGCACTTTGCCGTCGGCGGTCGGGATCGCGAAGCAGTGCACCGCACCGCCGAATTCGAGGAACTGCCAGTCGACATTCGCATCGCGCATCTCTTGCTGGAAGTTCGCGATGTCCTCGGGTGTCTCGAACTTGTCGTCCGCGCCGTGCAGCACGAGCACTTTCGCCTTGATGTTCTTCGCGAGCGAGGGATCGTCGGTCTTGAGATTGCCGTGGAACGAGACGACGCCGGCGATGTCGGCACCGCTCCGCGCGAGATCGAGCGCGGTCGCTCCGCCGAAGCAGAAGCCGAACGCACCCCAGTGCTTGCCGTCGAGCGGCGCCTTGCCGACTTCCTTCTTCAGCTGATCGAGCGCCGCGTTGATGCGCGCGCGCAGGTCGGCGCGATGGTCGTACATGTTCTTCGTCGCCTTGCCGGCTTCGTCGGGCGTCTTCGGCTGTCCGTCGACGCCGTAGACATCGGCGACGAGGATCACGTATTCGCTGCCGGCGATTTTCTCTGCGAGCGCAATATTGTCTTTCGTCATGCCAAGCCAGTCGGGCGCCATGACGAGGCCGGGCCGCAGCGTCTTCGTCGAATCGTCATAGACGAGCACGCTACGCATGGCCTTGCCGCCGACGTCGTATTCGACCGGCTTCGCGACCATGGCCGCGTGGATCGGAGCGGAGAACGCGAGAACGAGCGCGTAGACAGCGAAGCGCGAGCGCATGGAACGATCCTCCTTTTCGGATGCGGTCCGAATGGTAGTGCTTCCGGCTGCGGACGACATGAAGATCTCCTTCCCTCGCCCACCTGTCGTGAAAAGACAGCGTAAGGATGGCTTTTTACAGGAACGGCACGGCGCCCGCTGCTGCTACACTCGGACCGGGTCGAATCGCAAGGACATTCCCGATGCGCAAGATCGCTCCTTTCCTCGCCGTCGCCGCCGCGCTCGCGACGGCGGCAGCCGCGACAGCGGCCGTGAAACCCGAAACGGCGATCCACTATCGCCAGAGCGTCTACACGATGATCGGCTGGAACTTCATGCCGATGGTCGCGATGATCAAGAACAAGACGCCGTGGGATTCGGCGGACTTCGCCAAGCACGCCGATCGCATCGCGCAGCTCGCGCCGCAGCTCCTCGAAGGTTTCCCCGAAGGTTCGGACAAGGGCGCCGAGACCGAGGCGAAGCCCGAGATCTGGAAGAACATGAGCGATTTCCAGAGCAAGATGGACGCTCTCGTGCGCGAATCGAAGGCGCTTTCCGATGTCGCGAAGACCGGCGACGAGGCGAAGATGCGCGAGCAGTTCAAGAAGACGGCCGGCGCCTGCAAGAGCTGCCACGACAAGTATCGCAACGAGGAATGAATCCACTCAGGCGCTCGCGCCGAGCGCCACGACGAGCGCGACCGCGATCGCGCTGATCGCGAGCAACACGATCGCGCGCCAGATGGGCGCGATGCGCACGCGATCGTCCGAGCCGCCACGCCGTCGTCCGTGCACCATCGCAGCGACGAGGTTGTCGCGCCGGATCGCCCAGTGCATCAGCACGGCGGCGACGTGCAGCGCGATCAGCAGCACGAGAACCCAGCGGTTGAGATGATGCACGCGTGTCATCCATTCGACGGTCGCGTCGGAGACGCGATCGGCGAGCGGACCGGTCTCGGTGAGATCGTCTGTCGAGAAAAGCCCGCTGACCGACTGCACGGCGACGCTCGCGAGCATCAGCAGCACCGACCACCCGCCGAGCGGATTGTGGCCGACGACTTGAACCTCGCGCCCGGCTGCGATCTCGCGGACGTAGCGCAACACCGCACCCGGCCCGCGCACGAATGAAGCGAAGCGGCTCGTCGTCGAGCCGAAGAATCCCCACAGAACGCGGAACGCGACGAGCGCGAGCGTCGCGTAGCCGAGCCAGTAGTGCCATGCCATCGGGATCAGGCCGAACTCGCCGCTGAGGTATTGCAAGAGGATCAGGACGACGAGCGTCCAGTGGAAGAGACGGGTCGGAAGATCCCAGACGATCGTCGAAGCGGGTTCGGTCGGCATGTCGCAAGGTTACCAGCCGACGACAGCTTTTCCCCCTCTCCCGCTTGCGGGAGAGGGATGGGGTGAGGGCTGCTCGAAGTGGTGCGCCTCAGTTGCTTTTTCTTCCGAGACGCATACTCAAGATTTCCCTCACCCTGCCCTTTCCCGCAAGCGGGAGAGGGGAAAAACGGATTGATTCACTTGCAGCGAGTGGCAGCGCGAAGGCCGATCACGCGATACCGAGACCGCCGATCTCGCCGAACGACGCCGTATCGAATCCGCCGAGTCTCGCGAATGCCGCGCCGCGCTCGGCGTAATCGCGAAACTGATCGAAGCTCGGCGCGCCGGGCGACAGTAAGATGATGCCGCCGTTCGGCGTCACGCGACGCGCGAGAGCGACCGCCTCGTCGAGCGTGCGCGCCGATTCGAGCCGATAGTCGCCGCCGGTTTCGCGCAAGACTTCGGCGATGCGCGGTCCGTTCGCGCCCATCGCGAAGATCGCATGCGGCGGCTTCTGACGGACGGCGTCCGCGAACGCGCGCCAGTCGATGCCGCGATCGTAGCCGCCGACGAGCACCGTGACCGCGTCCCCGTCGAGGCTCGCGAGCGCTTCGAGCGTCGCCTGCGGCGTCGTCGCGATGCTGTCGTCGAACCAGCCGAGGCCGTCGCGCTCGCCGAGATATTGCAGGCGATGCGGCAGCGGGCGGAACGTCGCGAAGTGCGCGGCGGCGGCAATCGCATCCTCGCCCGCCGCTTCGATGGCCGCGAGCGCCGCGCAGACGTTCAGCGCATTGTGCGGTCCACGCAGCGGAAGTTCTGCAAGCGGAATGACGCGTGCGTTCGCGCGGAAGATCGCGGCGTCGCGCACGTGCCAGCCATCTGCATCGCCGAAGAAGACGCGATGCGCATGCGTCGCGGTGCGCGCGACGAGCGCGGCCTGCAGCGCGTTCACGACGAGCGTCGCCGAGACGTCGGCCAGCGCCAGCTTGTCGGCGGCGTAGCGCTCGCGCGTACCGTGCCAGTCGAGATGCTCCTCGTACAGGTTGACGACGACGCCGACGTCGACGCGCGTCGCGGCCCGCGTCTGGAAGCTCGAGAGCTCGATCGCCCACCAGTCCGTAGGATTCGGCGGATCGAGGAGATCGAGCAACGGCAAGCCGATATTGCCGGCGAGCGCCGTGCGGCGGCCGAGCCCGCGCAGGCCGTGCGCGATCAGCGCCGTGACCGTGCTCTTGCCCTTCGTGCCGGTCACCGCGATCGTGCGCGCCTCCGGATGCTCGGCGAACCAGAGCGCGGTGCCCGATGTGAATCGCGTACCGTTGTGCTCGGCCTCGATGATCTCGGGACGATACGCGCTGATGCCGGGCGATTTGACGACGACGTCGAAAGCGCTCAGCACCGCGGCGTCCGGCGTCGAAGTTATCGCGATCGTCGCGCCCTCTTCACCGCCCGCTCGAATCCCGATGGTTTCGGACTCGTTGCAGAAGACCGTCAGCCGCTCTTGCGGCAACCGGGATCGCAGCGCCGCGAGCGCTGCGCGGCCTTCGCGGCCGTAACCCCAGATCGCGACGTGACGACCGGCGAGATCAGCGATGCGCATCGATCAATCCCGCAAGACGCGCCGGAATCGCGTGCTCGCCCGATGGTGCGAGCAGCGGCGCGAGCGCCAGCGATGTCAAGTCGAGCTGCGGTGCGATCTCGTCGGCGAAATGCGCGACGATCGCGTCCTCGCGCCATTCCGCGCGCGATGCGAGCGCTGCCATCGCCGCGCGCGCCTCGATGCCTTCGCCGACGCACTCGAACGGCTTGTGGTCGCGATACTCCATCAGCGCGTCGAACGCCGGAACGAACGCGATGTCATCGAGCGGATTGCGTCCGAAGATCGCGAGCAGGCGCGGCTTCGGCATGAACGGCGCGAGCGCGAGGAAGACGAAATGGCATTTCGGGCACTGACCGCACCAGCGATCCGCGGGCTTCGGTCCGAGGATGCGGAAGTTTCGGTTGCAGCTCGAGAACACATCGTCGTAGCGCGAAGTGCGCGCGAACCGCTCGGCGACGGCGAGCTCGGACAAAGGCCGGAGCAGCGAGAAGTAATCGAGATCCACTGCGACATTCGCGTGCAAAAGATCGTGGAACGCTTTCTCGAACGCCCAGCCTTTACTCCACTGGTGATTGACAGGCTGCCCTTCGTATTCGAGCGTCGCGCTCGAGGCCGAGTGCTCGTTCGAGAACGCGATCGCATCGAAGCCGTACAACACGGCCGCGACGGCGAGGATCGCCGAATTGATCGCGGTGACCGGGATATGTCCGTTGTATGCGCCGGCCTTGTTGTACTCGAACAGCACCGGCGAGATCTCGCGGCCGATGTTCAGCGTCGGCAGTCCGGTGCGTGCGGCGCACGCGGCGATCAGCGGAGAATTGCCGACCCAGATCGCAGTCGCCGGTTCGTTCGCCTGCTTCAGGAGCTCGACGCTGACGAGCGAATCCTTGCCGCCGCCGATCGGAACGAGCGTACGGCGCG
>DASZWL010000488.1:0-1605 GCA_035546695.1 Rhodanobacteraceae bacterium
TCGAGATCGACGCCTATTTCTCGACGTACGCCGACGTCGACATCGCGCTGGACGCGTTCCCTTACAACGGCGCGACGACGACGTGCGATGCCCTGCTGATGGGCGTCCCCGTCGCGACGATCGCCGGTGATCGTGCGATCGCGCGCGGCGGGAAGAGCCTGCTCGGCGTGCTCGGCCTCGACGACTGGATTGCGGAATCGCATGAAGCGCTCGTGCCGATGTTGCAGCGCCTCACGGCCGATCCGAAGCACGTCGCGACGCTGCGCGCGGAGTTGCCGCAACGAATGCGTACCTCGCCGTTGATGGACGGACCGCGCTTCGCGCGTGGTGTCGAAGCCGTATTCCGCGACGCGTGGAGGAAAGCGTGCGAAGCCGCTGCATGAGCCCCGCGCCGTCGTTCGCGTGCGCACGCGCGCGCACGACCGGATGCTTTCCGACATGCGGCGCTTCCGCTGTTTACAGACCGCCGGCTTTACGATGCATCCATTCACCGTAGCGCTGACCGGCGGCATCGCCAGCGGGAAATCGGCGGTCTCGCGCCGGTTTGCGGAGCTCGGCGTCAGCGTCGTTGACGCTGACGCGATTGCGCGCGACCTCGTGCGGCCCGGCGCGCCCGCGCTCGGCGAGATCGCCGCGGCATTCGGCCCGCAGATCCTCGGCGCGGACGGATCGCTCGAGCGCGCCGAGATGCGCGCGATCGTGTTCGGCGACGCGGAAGCGCGAAGGAAGCTCGAAGCGATCCTGCATACGCGCGTGCGCGCGGAGATGCTCGTGCGCACCGACACCGCGACGGGGCCTTACGTGCTGCTCGTCGTACCGCTGTTCGTCGAGACGGCGGGCTACGGTTGGGTCGATCGCGTGCTCGTCGTCGATCTGCCGCGCGACGTGCAGCTCGCGCGCGCGATCGCGCGCGACAACATGCCGCCGTCGCTCGCCGAGGCGATGATCGACGCGCAAGCTTCCCGCGAGCAGCGGCTCGCGATCGCGGACGACGTCATCGACAACAGCGGACCGTTGGAAGCGATCGATGCGCAGGTCGATGCGTTGCATTGGCGCTATGTCGAGCTTGCCGAGCTGCGCAGGGAGACCGATTCCTGATTAGCGTCGAACCTTGGTTTTCACCTCTCCCGCTCGCGGGAGAGAGCCTGCCCCGGACTCGATCCGGGGTCGCGCGGAAGGTGCGGGTGAGGGAAAACTTGAGACGACATACCGAGGTTTCCCTCATCCGCCTGCCGGCACCTTCTCCCGCAAGCGGGAGAAGGGCCCACAACTGAGACTCAACACTAACCGAGACGCACCTTGCAAAGCGCTATCGTCCACGGCAGCGGCGTGCGCACTTCGACGATCTCGAAACGCCGCGACAGAAGATCGAGAAATCCACTGCGGCTCCAGTGATTCACGTGGCCCGGCGTGTTGCCGAGGTCCGCGAAATATTTTCCGCGCGCGAGATTGAGCGCGCGCCAAAGCGGTTCGCGCGGCACGCTCGCGATGAGGTACGGCTCTGCGAGCCGTGCGAGCGTGTCGACGCCCTGCTCGGGATCGTCGAGGTGCTCCAGCACTTCGCAGCAGACGACGAGCGGCTCGGCTTTCGAGGCGTCGATCGTC
>DASZWL010000489.1:0-2185 GCA_035546695.1 Rhodanobacteraceae bacterium
CAGCATCGCCGCCGCGAGATTCTCCTTGAGCGGCGCATCGCCCTGCCCCACGCGCCAGCCGCGACGATGCAGCGGCGCTCCGGAAAGATCGAGCGAGAGCGTCGCGCGCCCGTCGTGCAGGCGGATGTGCACGCGGATCGACGGACGCTCGGTGTCGACGCCCGGCCGCGCACCGCTTCGCATCCGAAACTGATCGACGATCGCATCCTTGGCGCGCTGCGCGACGAACTGCGTATGGCGCAATTCGCCGGAGCTGCCGACCGCGTCGATCGCGAGCGTTCCGTCCGGCGCGAGATGCCGCAACCAGTCCGTGCGCTGCACGCCGGCGTAGAGCGTGTCCGCGTCGTGCGCGTCGAACGTGTCGAGCGTCATCAGGATGCGGCTCGCGAGACGCGATTCGAGACAGGCGCGATACGCCGTCGCGAGATTGCCCGAGAAAGCAACGCCGGCGAGCCGTTCGTGCGCACCGGCGCCGAGCGCACAAAGCTCGTCGCGCAGGAGGTATTCGAGACCCTTCGCGCAGGTGGCGAAGAACGCGCGCGCGTCGCTCACGTCAGCGAAGTTCCTGGAGGAAGCTCCGGAACAGGTCCGCGGAGAACGCGACGTGCTTGCCGAGCCGATGATCGTCGGCGACGAGATGCAACATCGCGCCGTGTGCGCGCGCGAAGTCGATCGCGGCGTCGGCGGGACAGAGCTCGTCGCTCCAGCCGTGCACGAGCGCGGTCGGCACGTCGGCGGCGGCGAAACGTCGCCAGTAGCCCGCGATCTCGAGCGGCAGCGCGAGCAGGAAGAGCCCGTCGCAAGCGCGCTCGAGCGAGGCGAAGCCCGAGACGAATGCGCCCATGCTCGATCCGCCGAAAACCACGCGTCCTTCCGCCGGCGCGTGCGCGAGCGCGCGGGCGATGCGCGCGTCGATCGCGCGCGGATCCTTACGCGCGTCGATGTCGAGGTAATCCGGCCGCACGCTGGCCCAGCCGAGCGATTCGGCGACCGCGGCCAGCGCGCTGACCTTGGTCGCGTTCGGACCGCTTTCGAGACCGTGCGAGAGGACGACCGTGCCTTTCATCGACGAATGCCGCGGGATCGGTCCGCGATCGTAGCACCCCGTCCCGCGCGGGCGCCGGCTTCGCATGCGACACTTGACGCATGCCCGCGACGCTCGTGATCCAGGACTGGCCGCTGCCGTACGAGGAGCGCCTCGACACGCGCCCCGCGAGCGCGATCGACCTCGTCGTCGTGCATTGCACGGAGCTTCCGGACATGAAGCTCGCGCGCGAGTTCGGCGAGAAGGTCCGCTACGAAAAAGGCACCGGCAACAGCGGTCATTACTACATCGATCGCGACGGCTCGGTGTTCCGCTTCGTCGCCGAGACGCGCGTCGCCAACCAGACATACGGTTACAACACGCGCTCGATCGGCATCGAGCTCGTCAACCGCGGCCGCTATCCGTACTGGAACGACACGCGCCATCAGTCGTTCACCGAGCCGTACACGCAAGATCAGATCGATGCGCTGCGCGCGCTGCTCGGAAAGCTGGGGACCGAGCTGCCGAACCTGCGCTATATCGCGGGACACGAGGATCTCGATCGCCGGCTCGAGCCCGCGAGCGACGATCCTTCGACGTTGTTGCCGAGACGGCAGGATCCGGGGCCGCTGTTTCCGTGGGATCGGGTGCTTGACGGCAGTGGGCTGGAGCGGCTGCATCCGGAGGAAGTGAGCGGTCAGCGGTGAGCGGAAAGAACGCAGCTCACTCCGCTCACCGCTCACTGCTCAAACGTTTCCGCCGACCCCGACCGCTATACTTCACATCCCTTCACGCTGCGCGCGCCCAATGACCGACGCCCTAGTCGAAGAGCTCGTCGCCCTGCTCCGCCTCGAGCGGCTCGAAGACAACCTGTTCCGCGGCGAGAGCCGCGACATCGGCACGCATCGCGTGTTTGGCGGGCAGGTGCTCGGCCAGGCGCTGTCGGCGGCGCAGCAGACGGTCGATCCCGAGCGCGGCGCGCATTCGCTGCACGCGTACTTCCTGCGCGCCGGCGACATCGCGAAGCCGATCGTCTACAACGTCGAGCGCGCGCGCGATGGTTCGAGCTTTTCGGTGCGGCGCGTCGTCGCGATCCAGCACGGCCAGCCGATCTTCAACTGCTCGGTGTCGTTCCAGATCGCCGAGCCCGGCGTCGAGCAC
>DASZWL010000490.1:0-2980 GCA_035546695.1 Rhodanobacteraceae bacterium
CATCGCGAGATCGTATCCGTCGACGTCACCGAGATAATTCGGCCGGATCGCCGGATGCGCCGTGGGATCGTTCGACTTCAGCCGGATCGTGCCGCGGCTTCGCGGTCGCAGTGCGCACGCGTGCAGCGTGTAGCCGAAGCCTTCGAGCCGGTTGCGGCCGTGCTGGTCGAGCAGCGCCGGCACGAAATGGAATTGCAGGTCGCAGCGGGCGTCGCTCGCGAATCGCGATCGTACGAATCCGCCGGCCTCGGCGATGTTCGATGTGCCGATGCCGCTTCGTCTCGTCAGAAATTCGAGCGCGACGGCGAGATCGTTCGTGCGGTCGTACGTGACCGGCTGCGTCGAGCGCACGAGCGTCGAGATGTCGAGATGATCCTGGAGATTGCCGCCGACGCCGGGCAGATCGTGCGCCGGCGCGATGCCGTGCGCTCGCAGATTATCGGCCGGGCCGATGCCCGAAAGCATCATTAGCTGCGGCGAATTGATCGCGCCGCCGGCAAGGATCACGGTGCCTGCCTCGACGCGCTCGTCGCGTCCGCGACGCCGGTAATCGACGCCGACCGCACGCGTGCCGTCGAGACGCACTCGCGTCGTCAGCGCTTGTGTCAGCACGGTGAGGTTCTTGCGATGCCGCGCCGGCGCGAGATATGCGCGCGCCGCCGAGCAGCGCGCGCCGTTTTTCTGCGTGACCTGATATAGCCCGAAGCCTTCCTGCCTCGCGCCGTTGAAATCGGCGTTGCGCGCGAAACCTGCCGCGACCGTGGCTTCGATGACGACGTCGGAAAGCACGTTGCGATGACGAAGGTCCGACACCGCGAGCGGACCGCCCGTGCCGTGCCACGCATCGGCGCCGCGCGAGTTGTCTTCCATGCGCTTGAACACCGGCAACACTGCATCCCACGACCAGCGCGGGTCGCCGGTCGCGGAGGCCCAGTCGTCGTAATCGCGCGGCGCCCCGCGCGTGTAGCACATCGCGTTGATCGAACTCGATCCGCCGAGCACCTTGCCGCGCGGCCACCAGAGCCGGCGATGCGCGAGAGCGGGCTCGGGCTCGGTGTGGTAATCCCAGTTGATGCGCTTGTTGTCGACGAGCTTCGCGAGACCGGCCGGCATGCGGATGAACGGATGCCAGTCCCCGCCGCCCGCCTCGAGCACGAGCACGCGATGCGCCGGATGCGCGCTGAGCCGGTTCGCGAGCACGCAGCCCGCCGAGCCGGCACCGACGATTACGTAGTCGTAGGTCATTGCAATCGAAACAAAAAGCGAGTCGGCAGACTAGGAGCGGCGACTAGAGCAGATGCTCCATCCTTGACGGCGGATCGCTCGATTCTCCGTCATCCCGGCGAATGCCGGGATCCCGCTCGATGCGCGCGCGGTCTCGTCGAAGAAGCTGGATTCCGGCCTTCGCCGGAATGACGACTACACGAAAACCTCGACTGCATCGCCGATACGCAATGTCCCTGTCACGCGCGGAATTGCGTTCTGCCCGAACAATACGCGGCGCTCCCTGCGACCGTAGCCGATCAGTGTGCGCAACGGCTCCCCGGCGGATCGAACGCGCTGTTCTCGAAATCGACCGTCGTGAAGACGCTGCGCGCGCACGGCTTGACGATATCCAGCTCGACGGCGCCGAGGTGACGATCCATCGCCGATCGTGTGCCAGACCGCGCGGACCAAATTCGGCCGCATCGAGGACGCGGGGCGCGCACGACTTGATCGAAAACATGGGGATCGCGCAGAGGATCGGCGTCACCGGCCCAGCATGCCGCGTCGTCGCGAGAAATCCGCGCGCTGGCAGGTCTTATAAACGCGTATCAGCGCGTTCCTCAATCGAACGACGCAAGCAAAGCTTGCGTACGTTCGCTTGCGCGATCGACTTTAACTAGCAGAACGGCATATATGGCCTGCACAGCGGGCACAGTGGCTTGGCCGTAGTGGATTTTGCCGCATCCTGCGCGGTCGCGAGGCCGGAGCCGAACGCCAGTGCGACAGCGAGCGCGAGCGACAGTTTCGTCTTCAAATCCATGTTCGGAAATCCTCTGGAGGTTTGATCCGGTGCCACGCCGGCGCCGGTCGCAAGAGTCTAGCGTCGCGCCCGGCCCGCTCTCGAAGGGAGACCGAGGGATCGGCGCGTTCGTTAGCACGCATTTAGCGAGAAAGCGTGACGGCTGTCACAGGTGAGAGCCGGGATTCGGAACCCGAAATTCCTGATCAATCAGCTCAGGATTTTGCGATTTGCGATTTGCGAAAAGCCAGGATCCGTTTTGCTCCGAATCTCGCGACTGCTGGAATCAAAAATGGATTACAGCCCGCTCCTTGCGGGCTGCCCTTCGGGCCATTCGCCTTGCGGCGAATGTTCGCTTCGGCATCCTGCCTTCTCCATGCGCGCCTTCGCCGGAATGACGGCGCTGCAGAAAGCTCGACCGCATCGCCGACGCGCAGCATCCCGTCATGATCGGTCACGTCCGCTTGCGCGGAGCGCAAAATCCGCGTGCTAGGCTTGCGCGCGCCGCAGCCGAAGGGGGTTCGACGTGCCGCATCGTCCCGCCATCCAGCGCCACGAATGGTTCGCGGTCTCGGTCGCGTTCGCGTATTTTTTCCTCGTGCTCGCCGCGTACTACGTGATCCGTCCGGTGCGCGATCAACTCTCGGCGGCCGTCGGCTCGACGTCGCTGCCGATGTTCTACGCGGCGACGTTCGTCGCGACGCTCGCGCTGACGCCGGTGTTCGGCGCGCTCGTCGCGCGCTTTCCGCGGCGGACGTTCGTTCCGATCGTCTATCTCTTCTTCATCGCCGGCATGCTCGCGTTCATCCCGGCGTTCCGCATGCAGGATGCGATCGGCGCGCGCCTCCTGGGCTCGGCGTTCTTCGTCTGGGTCAGCGTGTTCAATCTCTTCGTCGTCGCGGTGTTCTGGAGCTTCATGGCCGATCTCTTCGACGCCGAGCAGGCGCATCGGCTCTTTCCGGTCATCACGCTCGG
>DASZWL010000491.1:0-12934 GCA_035546695.1 Rhodanobacteraceae bacterium
CGTGCTGCGCCGCGACTCGATGGCGATGAAGCCGTTCTGCGGCTACAACTACGGCGATTACTTTGCGCACTGGCTTTCGTTCGACAAGCCGGGCGCGAAGCTGCCGAAGATCTTCCACGTCAACTGGTTCCGCAAGGGCGCCGACGGCAAGTTCCTTTGGCCGGGCTACGGCGAGAACCTGCGCGTGCTCGAATGGATCATCGGCCGCTGCGAAGGCACCGCCGATGCCGCGGAGACGCCGATCGGGCATGTGCCGCGCAAGCGCGATCTGCGCATCGAGGGCGTCCGCCTCGGCGATCGCGCGCTCGATGCACTGCTCGACGTCGATCCCGAAGGCTGGCGCGCCGAGATCGAAGGCATCGGCGAGTATCTCGATTTGTTCGGCACGCACACGCCGGCGGCGCTCAAGGCCGAGCTGCGGCGCGTCGCCGACGCGATCGAGGAATCGTCGCAGCCGGCGAAATCGGCGATGGGCTGAGTCGCAACGCCGACGCGTCGCCAGTTTCGTACGCACGGCGCATCCGGATTCGCAAGACGCGCATCGCGCCGATGCGTCATCGTACGCGCGTCGCGACTTCGAAGACGCCCGATGCCGATCCGCAAATCCGTTCGTTCGCGCTCACTGCCGCTCGATGCGATACGCGATCGCATCCTGATCGTGCGCGATCACAAGGTGCTGCTCGACGGCGATCTCGCCGCGCTCTATGGCGTCGAGACGCGCCGTCTCAACGAGCAGGTGCGCCGCAATCGCGAGCGGTTTCCCGCCGATTTCCTGATCGAGCTGACACCGGCCGACACCGCGAACTTGATGTCGCATTTTGCGACATCAAGTTGGGGCGGCCGGCGCAAGCGGCCGCTCGCGTTTACCGAGCACGGCGCGATCATGGCCGCATCGGTGCTGAACGCGCCGCGCGCGATCGAGATGAGCGTCTTCGTCGTGCGCGCCTTCGTCGCGCTGCGCGAGACCGTCGCGGGACATCGCGAGCTGAAGCACCAGCTAGAAACGCTGGAACGGCATGTCAACGGCAAGCTCGCCGTGCACGATGAAGCGATCGCCGAAATCCTGGGTGCGATCCGCGCGCTGATGGCGCCTCCCGTTTCGCGCAAGCGTCCGATCGGATTCGTGACGAGCTGATCCTGGGGGCGCCGTCGCACGAGATCGGTTGACGGGTGAGGCGAATCGGTGGCGTAGTTCGCTTTCCGATGCGCCGAGATACGCCATGTCCGATCGCCGCCGCTTTCTCAAGGATTCGATGCTCGCCTCGTCGCTGCTGCTCGCGACGGCCAGTCGCCGATCACGTGCCGGAGAGCGCGGATCGACCGCAATCTTTCCGCGCGTCGTCTCGACTTGGGATTTCGGCGTCGCCGCGAACCAGGCCGCATGGGCCATCCTCGCAAAAGGCGGACGCGCGCTCGACGCAGTCGAAGCCGGCGCACGCGTGCCCGAAGCCGATCTCCGCAACCATAGCGTCGGCCGCGCCGGCTACCCTGATCGTGACGGTCACGTCACGCTCGACGCGTCGATCATGGACGAGCTCGGCAACTGCGGAGCGGTCGCTGCGATCGAGCACATCGCGCATCCGATCTCGGTCGCGCGGCGCGTCATGGAGAAGACTCCGCATGTCCTGCTCGTCGGCGACGGCGCGCTGCAGTTCGCGCTGACACAGGGATTTCCGAAGGAAGAGTTGCTGACGCCGGAATCGAGGAAAGCCTGGCAGGAATGGCTCGAGACCGGGAGTTACAAGCCGGTCGCCAATGGCGAAACGAAAATGTACGAACCGACGCCGACGAAAGACCTGCCGGGCAATGCGAAGAACCACGACACGATCGGCATGCTTGCGATCGACGCGCATGGCAATCTTTCCGGCGCTTGCACGACGAGCGGCCTGGCATGGAAGCTTCACGGCCGCGTCGGCGACAGTCCGATCATCGGCGCGGGTCTTTACGTCGACAACGACGTCGGCGCCGCGACCTCGACCGGCGTCGGCGAGGAAGTCATCCGCAACTGCGGCAGCTTCCTCGTCGTCGAGCTGATGCGGCAGGGCCATTCGCCGCAGGACGCCTGCCGTGTCGCCGTCGAGCGCATCCTGAAACGCCGGCCGGAGCTTCGGAAGGACACGCAGGTCGGCTTCCTCGCGATCGACAAGCACGGCGAAGTCGGCGCGTGGGCGATCCAGAAAGGTTTTTCGTACGCAGTCTGCGACGCGAAAAAGCAGGATGCGCTGATTCCGGCGAAGAGCGCCGTCTGAAGATGCGCGAGGGCGCCGGGCCGCTGCTCGAGATCGCAGCGAACTCGCTCGCCTCCGCGCTCGCCGCACAGGAAGGCGGCGCCGATCGCATCGAGCTCTGCGCGAGCCTCGGCGAAGGCGGCCTCACTCCGTCTTACGCGACGATCGCGCTCGTGCGCGAGCGGCTCGCGATTCCGGTTTACGTGCTGATCCGGCCGCGAGCCGGCGATTTTCTCTATCACGATTTCGAAATCGAGACGATGTGCCATGACATCGAAGCCTGCGCGAGGCTCGGTTGCGACGGCGTCGTGATCGGTGCGCTCGACGCGGATGGCAATGTCGCGATCGACAAATGCAGGACGCTCATCGCCGCCACGGGATCGCTCGGCGTTACTTTCCATCGTGCGTTCGACTTGACGCGCGACGCGAACGCTGCGCTCGAAGACATCATCGTGCTCGGATGCAAGCGCGTGCTGACGTCAGGTCAGGCGTCGAGCGCCAGCGAAGGCGTCGCGGCGATCCGCACGCTGATCGCGCAGGCGAATGGACGTATTGCAATCATGCCAGGGGCCGGCATCAATTCGGCCAACATTGCGGCGATTCGAGGAGCAACGGGCGCCGATGAGTTCCATGCGTCCGCGAAACGAACGCGGACTTCCGCGATGCACTGGCGGCCGAATCGCCTGATCGACATGCAGGGCGGCGAGTTGCGCAGCGATTGCGACGAGATCTGGCAAATGAGAGCGGCACTTTCGCGAGCGGTGCGAGCAACATAGTGGCTTCCCGTCGGATAATAGACTAGTGCACAATGTACCACTGCGCTCGGCAGGAGCTCGTGATGAAGATTGCCATTGTGCTGACAGCGGCGGCGCTGTGCGCCTTCTTCTTGGCCGCGCATGCGGATGTTCCGTTCATTGCCGCTCCGGAGTTCTATACAGGCCTTCAACCCTGGGCCACCGTGGCCGGAGATGTTAATAACGATGGGTATATCGATATTGCGATGGCCAACTTCGACTTTCCCGGCTACGCGACCATAGTTCTGGGGAACGGGCACGGAAGTTTTGCCTTTGCGTCGTCGCCATCGATCGACAAGACTCCCAATGGCATCGCAGCAGCCGATTTTAACGGAGACGGCAATCTCGACCTCGTCGTCAGCAGTATTTCCAACGACCCGTCCGATGTCGTGTCCGTACTGCTCGGCCACGGTGACGGCTCGTTCGAAGCAGCTATCGAATACCAAGTCGGCGCCTTTCCGAAATTTGTCGCCGTTGCCGATCTCAACGTAGATGGCATACCGGACATTGTGACCGAGAACACGAACAGCAACTCGGTCTCTGTCCTGCTCGGAGTCGGCGACGGCAGCTTTCTACCGAGAACCGACTTTGACCTTGGACTGGTTCCCGAGAGTCTTGCTCTGGGCGATATCGACGGTGACGGAAACGTCGACGTTGTGGTCTCGGCGAACTCTCCCTTTGCCTCATTCGCAGTGATGCTCGGCAACGGCGATGGCACGTTCGGACTGCCGGTCTACACCGGAGCGTCGAACACATTCTTTCCGAGCATCACGCTGGGCGACTTCAATCGCGACGGGCGGCTCGACGTCGCGTTATTGGACGGCATTCATGGCGAAGCCGATATCTATCTGGCGCAGAGCGGCGGGCTCTATTCGAATGTCATCGAAATTCCGACTGATGCGAACAGCTTATCCATCGCAGCCGCAGACTTGTTCGGCGACGGAAATGTCGAGCTGATCACTGCGGGCGGCGGCGGCGCGCGACTTTTTGAAACCTCGGGCGACGGCTCGTTCCGAGATGCCGGTGCTTTTCCAGGGATCGCGGGAGGTGCAGGTATCGCGATCGCGGACATCAATGGAGATGGGAAGCCGGATCTGATTGCTCCTTCTTATCTAAGCCAGCAATCGACGGCTCTGCTCAATCAAACTTTGTTCCGCGGCGAATTCGAATGAGGAACCGCCGCGCGGCACGGCAAACTTGTTCCTGATCAGGTCGAAGACGACAAGGTCGACGGTGTACTGCGGACGATCGGCGTAGTCGCTGATTGATCCGGCTGCAGAAGAGCAACCGGCCGAAACCATTCCTGCAATCGGGCATCGGCATGTTCAAGTCGACGCGTCGCGATACGCCCGGAGCACCGCGTTCATCCGCGTCTGCCAGCCTGAACCCTGCGCGCGATACCAGTCGAGCACGTTCTTGTCGACGCGCAGCGCAATCTGCTCCTTGCGATCCTCCGGCGCCCTCTGCGGCCGGCCGCGCCTGGCGGCGAGCTTAACGCGGAGCTCCTCGACTCCGGTGTGCTTGATCGCGTTCTTCCAGAAGGCCAGCGTCTCTTTTCTGTTCTTCGGATCGTAAGGAACGTCAGTGTGACGCATACGCGAAGAAGTACGCTTCGTATTCACTTCGATCACCTTCTCGGCAGGAAATAAGTCGGGGCATGCCGTCGCGATCGGTCCATATCAGCACGACGACGCGTTCGTGAGCCCATCCGACGCTGACGAAGCGCTGCTCGCCGTAACCGCCTTCATCTTCGTACGTGATCATCGGCCTGTCGAAGACAGCAGCGCAGCCTGACAGGTCGACGCCGTGTTTTCGAAGATTGCTGCGGACTTTTGCCGGACCATGGCTCGACATAATTATTGTATATACGATAATTAAGATATTCAAGCGCACCCGGAACCTGGGCACGCGCCTCGAAATTTGCCCGGTCTCGCCATCTCCGCTCCATGGCTCGAATGCGCCCCGTGATGTCAGAATCCGGCAATTGCCCGCGTGCGAACTGACGAGACGAGTCATGCAACGCCGCCGCTTCCTGCGTGAGACCGGCATCGCGCTCGCCGCCGCGTCGACCGGCGCGCTTGCGTCCTGCGCGCGTGATCCCGTGCTTTCGACGACTCCGGTTCCGGCGATGTCGCCGCCGCCTGTCCCTGTCGCGCGCCTCGCTTCCGGTGTCGCCGAGATCGCGCCGATCCGTGCTTCGATCGATCGCATCACCGGCGTCTATATCTGCACGCGTCCGTTCCGCGCGGCGGGTCCCCGCATCGAGGCCGAGCGCTTCGATCGCAAGACGATCGTGCACAACTACGGCCACGGCGGCGCCGGCTGGTCGCTGTCCTGGGGATCGAGTGCGCTGGCCGTCAAGCTCGCGCGCGAGACCGGAGCACGCGAGATCGGCGTCATCGGCTGCGGCGCGCTCGGGCTCACGTCGGCGATCCTCGCGCAGCGCGCCGGGATGTCCGTGCGCATTTACGCGAAGGAATTGCCTCCGGATGTCTTGTCGATGCGTGCCTCCGGCGTCTGGTCGCCCGACTCGCGCATCTGCGACGCCACGCACGGCGATGCGTTCGGCGATCGGTGGGAAAAGATCACACGCGCGTCGTTCCGCATGTATCAGAGCCTGCTCGGTCTTCCGGGCCGGCCGATCGAATGGATCGACGGTTATGCGCTGTCGGATGTCCCGTGGGATCGGCTCGACGATGCCGTGTCCGACGAGCCCGAATATCCTCCGCTGCATCAACGCGTGCGCGACCTGACCCCGCACGGCGTCGATCTCGAGCCCGGCTCGCATCCGTTTCCGCAGGCGCATGCGCGCCGTTACACGACGATGATGTTCAACATCTCGACGTATGCGCGGATGCTGCTGTCGGAGTTCCGCGAAGCCGGCGGCACGATCGAGGTGCGCGAATTCCGCGAGCCGCGCGAGCTCATGAAGCTTCGCGAAGAGACGCTGATCAACGCGACCGGCTACGGCGCACGGGCGTTGTTCAAGGATGATTCGATCGTCCCCGTTCGCGGCCAGACCGCACGGCTGATTCCGCAGCCGGAAGTCACGTACGGTCTCTATGTTGCGCCGAATCTCAGCGTCGTTCCGCGCACCGACGGCCTGCTCGTGCAGGTGCTCGGTGATACCGGCAACTTCGGCAATGCGGACACGACGCCGGACCGGTCGGCATCGGAAGCAGCGGTCCGACAGCTCGCCGATATCTTCGCGCGCACGCGAAAACCGGCTTGAGCGATAACCTCCACGCCGCTGCGGCCGCGCTGCGTCTCGCTCGCGATGGCGGGACTGCCGCGCAACAGCCGTTTTCTCGCGCTGCGACGTGCATGGGGGCGGCAGCGCAACCGCACCGCCGTCCCGCGCGGTCAGTCGCTGTCGAAATCGTCGCGGAAGATCTCGTCGCCGAGGATCTGCACGAGCAACACGCCGGCGGCATCGGCGTGCAACGCGCCCCCGGGAGCGATCGCGACGGCGTTGCCATTCGGCGTTTCGGTGATCGTCGCGCCGTATGCCGCGTTCGGCGTGAAGCCGGCGATGAAGTGGCGGGTCGCCGTGGCAGGTAGCGTGTACGTCACGTTCGAAAGCGGCGCGCCTGCATCATGCGGGAACAGCGCGGCGACGCTGCCGATGAGAGCGCCTTCGAGATTCGCGTTGCCGAGGTTCTGAAGCAACTCGGCCGGCGTCGGCGTCTCGCCGGAGTCGACGGCTTGCAGGACGTGCAGGAACGTCGCATCGGCCGGTTGCGCGGGGTCTTCGACGACGAGCCGGTATTTGGTTTCGTCGGCTCCGGCTTGCTGCCCCATCGGCGGTTGGGCGACGGTCAACGTCGCGGAGGCCGGCAGCAGCGACTGGAGATCGAGGCTCTGGCCCGAAGGGAATCCGACCGTCGCCGTCCTGCCGTTCACGGACGGCGGCTCGGTGAACATGAGGTTGAAGCGCTTGAAGCGCTGGGCCGAATCGGTCGTCGCGCGATCGTGGATGACCCAGAGATCGGGCTTGATCCACAGCATCGCGCGCGTCGCGCGCGAGATTCCGAGAACCGATTGGTCGTGGTTCGCGTCGGTGCCGACATGGTTGTAGAGCGGCGTCGCGTCCGCGAACGCGTACGTGTGCGAGGGATCGATGCTGAAGGCGACCGTCGGATCGCCGGTATTTCCGTTCTCCGAGAACTGTCCGCCGTTCTGCCAGATCGTGTAGATCGGCATGTTCGGCGGAAGCGATAGAACCGGATCGTCGTTCTGCAAAGTCAAACTGTTGTGATAGTCGGCGACCTCCTGCCGCGTCGAGCCGTAGTAGCCGGCTGCCTCTCGCGTCAGCCATTCGCCGTGGCGGAAGATCTCGAATTGCATGCAGTCGCCGTTGACGTGCGGCTGGCGCTCGCTCGAGCAGCGGAATCCGAACCAGGTATCGTTCGGCGTCCATCCGGTGCGATCGCGAAGGATGCCGAGCGGGGCGTCGACGACGCCGGTAGGCATCGCGGGCCGCGGATCGATCGCATCGGACGCTGCCGGGTCGAACGCAAGAAAATGCTCGATCGGAATCGCGAAGAAGTACGTGTTCACGATGTTGCCGCCAGCCGCGCGATCGAGCAGCTTTGCCGCGCCGCCGCTCATCATGTTCGTCATGATCCAGCGCGCGTCGTTGGCGCGCGACGGATGCGCGTGGTGCTCGGCGCTCCATGCGATCAGGCCGTAGACGTTCGCGTCGGCGTCGGTCATGTACGGGTGGATCGTGTCGCCGTACGTATCGATGAAATAGAACGGCATGAGGTAGCCGAACGTCGGGATCAGGCTGCTGTCGACGAACTCGTAAGGCATCGGCGTGACGTTGTGGAACGCGTAGGCCGTGCGCCGATCCCAGAAGCTCGAGTCGATGAGCTGCATCTGCGGACCGTACGTCGCCGCATCGCCGTAGCCGAGCGTGTCGAGCGATATCGTTGCCTGCGCGAGGAATTCGTCGGCCGTGCCGTAAAGCGGCCCTTCGACCGGAAACCCGCCGCTGACGCGGCCGAGCGACGGATTCGTTCCCGCGATGCCGTATTGCGCGACGACGCTCGTGGCCGGCTCGTGCAGCGCGTAGATGTCGTAGAGCCAGGCGCCGATCGCCGTCTTGACGTAGCTCCGCAGCGAGTTGTCGTAGGCGTCGAACGGCTGCGCGGCATCGATCGGCGGATCGTCATCCGCGTCGAGCGCGCCGCCGAGCATGACGAGGTTGCGGAAATGCGCGAGGCTGTAGTTGTTCGACATGAAGAGCAGCTCGTACTGCTTTTCCGCCTGCACGTCGGGATCCTGATTCGAACCACTGCCGAGCAAGGCGGGATCGTTGTAAACGCCGACCGGCTCGGGATGATCGAAATTGACGACCGTCGCGACGTTGATTTCGCGGCACCAGCGCAAGAACACGGTCCGGACGCGCGCCCTTTCCGCGGGCGTGAAATCATCATGGATCCAGTCGACCGTCAGCGGCAGGCCGTAGAGCCACTGGCTCGCACGGTCGTACGTCGCGAAACGGTCGTAGCGGAACGGCGCCTGCGCCTGGCCGGGATACGCCTGATCGACGACGTACATCGCCATCGCCTTCGCTCGCAGGGCCCACGCGTCATGATTCGCGTCGTCGACGAGCGCCATGAACGCGAACAGCATCGCGTAGCCTTCGGTCGGGTTCTTGTCGGGCGAATAAGGCGAGTAATTGTTGCCCGGCGCGCCGGTGTCTCCCCAGCCTGCATCCGGCTGGCCCGTGTTCCAGTCCCAGTGCGCGTCAGCCAGCGTGCGTGCCGCGGTCGCAGCCGCGAGCAGGCCTTGTGCGTAGATCGGATTGGCCGGATTCGCCCGCGCGCGCAGCGCGGGAAGATCGTCCGCCGTGACGAGCAGACGCGGATGATCGGTGCGCGGCGCGGCGCGGGCGACGGATCCTGCGCCGAACGCGCTGCCGAGAACGAGGATTGCGAGCAGCGCGCAACGGTTTCCGATCTTCATGGTTCTTCTTCGTATGGAAAGCCTTTCCATTACGAAGATCGGAGCGAAAGGCGGACACGCTCGCGACGGCTTTGCTCCGATTGGCCTCGCCTGCCCGCTCCCGCAAGCGGAAGCGGGGAAAGCGAGCGGCGGCACGTCGCGGCTCGATTCCGCGTCAGTGCGAATCGCGGTCGCGAGGCTTCGCCGTTGATGACGCGGGCGGCGGTGGCGGCTTCGGCATCATGGGCGGCGACTCGGGCATTGCCCTCGACGATTGCGACGGCGCCGCCGCCGCGCGCTGCCGCGCCCGCGACATCTGGCGCTCGGCCCAGCGCCGCAACACGCGTGCGCGGCGCGCGCCGATCTCGGGATCGCGCACGATCTCCTCGACGCGCGAGATCAGCGCGTCGACATTCTCGCGGTGCGTCTCGTCGGCATCGCGCCCGCCGGACCAGACGTCGATCCACCGATCGCTGTGCTCGCCGATCCGGAGCACGTTCCGGAAAAAACGCGGTTCCTGATGCTTGATGAGCACGAGATCGAGAAGCGCCGCCGCGATCGCGGTCGGGGCGAGCGCAAGATCGCGAGCCGCGTCGAGCAGCAGCTTCAACTGCAGGATCGCGACCGACTTGATCAATGCGGTCGCCGAGCGCTTCTGCTCGGAATCGGTCGCGCGTGCGTGCGTCATGTGCGCACTTTACCGCACGAAGAGCCGGCGCCGGGCCCGCTCAGCGCGCATTGTGGCGTAGCTCTCCATGCTTGCAGGCATGGCTGCCGCTCTCGTCCAGCCGTTTTGCTTCCCTCCGCGCCGCCGACCGGCGGGATTCCGCATCTCGTTAGCGCTCCGCCGCAGCGTCAATCTCCGCGCCGACGAGGCGGAGCGGCGCGCATGAGGCGCGTGCGCCTCTCGCGCGCGATGTGGATCGTGCTCGCGATCGCCGTCGTCGCGCTCGTCGTCGCGCGTCTCCTGCTGGCAGGCTGGGTCGCCGATTATCTCAACCGGCGCATGGCGCGCATGGGCGATTATCGCGGGTACGTCGCGAGCGTCGATCTGCATCTCTGGCGCGGTGCTTACTCGATGAACGGCCTTCGCATCGAGAAGCGGACCGGCAAGGTGCCGGTGCCGCTGCTGAATGCGCCGCGCACCGACATCGATGTGAGCTGGCGCGCTCTCCTGCACGGCGCGGTCGTCGCGCGCGTCGTGTTCGATCGGCCCGAGCTCAACTTCGTCGACGACGCGTCGGACGCCGCGACGCAGAGCGGCAAGGGCGTGAACTGGCGCGCCGAGCTCGAAAGCCTGATCCCGATCCGCCTCGACGAAGTGAACGTGCTCGACGGCCGCGTCCATTTCCGTAATTTTCATTCCGATCCGCCGGTCGATCTCGAATGGACGAGCGTCGACGGCACGGTCACGAATCTCTCGAACGCGCGCAAGGCATCGTCGCGGGCCGCGACGCTCGACCTCGACGCGCGCATGCTCGGCAACGCGCCGGTCGACGTGCATGCGAAGTTCGATCCTTTGGGGTCGCTCCGCGATTTCGAGCTTGCGATCAAGGTCACGCATGTCGATCTCGCTCGCGCGAACTCTTTCTTGCAGGCCTATGCGAAAGTCGACGCCGAGTCCGGCTCAGGCGATTTCGTCATGGAGCTCGAAGCGAGGAAGGGCCGGCTCGACGGCTACGCGAAGCCGCTGTTGCACGAGGTGAAGCTCTTCAGCTGGAAGCACGACATCGAGGAGCAGCACGACAACCCGCTGCGCGCGGCGTGGGAAGCGCTCGCGGGCGGCGTCGAGAATCTCTTCAAGAACCAGAAGGAAGATCAGTTCGCGACGCGCGTCGAGATCCACGGCACGATCGAATCGCGCGAGACGAGCACGCTGCAGGCGATCGGGGCCGTGCTGCACAACGCGTTCGTGCAGGCGTTCCGGCCGCAGTTCGAGCGTCTGCCCGAGAAGCGCGACTAGGCGGGCGACTCGCCGGCGGACGGCGATCCGCCGAGCCGATGAAGACAAGCCGTTCGCGCGTCGCGACGGAGTGGCGCGAACCCGGCCGCGAAACCGCTTAACATGACTCCTCCCGCCCGCCGGGCGCCCGATCCGAGCCGCTGTTGTCCCGCTCATCGCGCCAGTTCTACGTGTTCCAGACGCTGGTCTGGTTCGGCTACGGCTTCGAGCAGTTCCTTGCCGGCATCGGCGTCGGCCGTCCGGTCGACTACTACAAGGTCTGCCTGATCGACATCTTCTGCGGCATCGTCTTCACGCTGATGATCCGCGCCGTCGTCGAGGCGACCTGGAACAAGGCGCTCAGCCAGCGCCTCTGGGCCGGCGGTCTCGTGCTCGTCGCGACGTCGGCGGCATACGGCTACACGTGGAAGCTCGTCCTCTACGCGATGTGCGAGGAATGCAAGCCGCCGCCGAGCTACCTCGGCTACATCTCGTATTTCTTCGGCGCGCTGTATCTCCTCTTCGCGTGGACCGCCGCGTACGTCGGCATCAAGCTCGCACGCCAGCTCCAGCATGAGAAGGAGACGACGCTGAAGGCGACCGCGATGGCGCATCAGGCTCAGTTGCGCATGCTGCGCTACCAGCTGAACCCACATTTCCTCTTCAACACGCTGAACGCGATCTCGACGCTCGTGCTCGACGGCCGGCGCGACCAAGCCAACGGCATGGTCGGCGCGCTTTCGGGTTTCCTGCGCTATTCGCTCGATTCGGACCCCGAGCAGCGCGTGACGCTCGAGCAGGAGATCGAATCGGTGCGCCGCTATCTCATGATCGAACAGGTGCGCTTCGGCGAGCGCCTGCGCGTTGGCATCCTCGTCACGCCCGAGGCGGCGAGCGCGCTCGTGCCGAGCCTGATCCTGCAACCCTTGATCGAGAACGCGATCAAGTACGCGGTCTCGAGGCGCGAGGAAGGCGGGCGCATCGAGCTCGTCGCGCGCACGGTGGACGGCGCGCTCGAGATCACGCTGCGCGACGACGGCCCCGGCAGCGCCGACTACGCGCCGAAGGCCGGCGGCGGCCACGGCGTCGGACTCGCGAACACGCGCGAACGGCTGCGCGTCCTCTACGGCGACGAGCAGAGCTTTACGATCCGCACATGCGAACCTCGCGGAACTCTGGTAACGCTACGCCTGCCGCTGGAGCGGCTTGCCGCCGAGGACATCGCCGATGCGCCTGCGTACGCTGATCGTTGACGACGAACCCCTGGCCCGCCGAGGCCTTTCGCTGCGTCTTGCGCGTCACTCCGACGTCGAGATCGTCGCCGAGGCCGGCAACGGACGCGAGGCGTTCTTCGCGATCTCCGAGCACCAGCCCGATCTCATGTTCCTCGACGTGCAGATGCCGGGCGTCGACGGTTTCGAGCTTCTGAAAGCCGTGCCGGCCGCGCAGATGCCGGTGACGGTGTTCGTGACCGCGTACGATCAGTACGCGCTGAAAGCGTTCGAGGCGAACGCGCTCGACTATCTTCTGAAGCCCGTCGATGACGCGCGTCTCGACATCGCGCTCGATCGCGTGCGCCAGGAAATCGCCGGCCGCGACGCCGACGAGCACCGCTCGCGTCTCCTGCGCCTGCTCGGCACGATGTCCGGCCGCCCGGATCTGACGCTCGACGAAGCGCTCGCGGACGCGGATCGCAACGGCCGTCCGGTCGACGACCGCCTCGCGATCAAGGACTCGGGCCGCATCCTGCGTGTGCCTCTCGACGAGATCCTCTGGATCGACGCCGCCGGCGATTACATGTGCGTGCACACCGGCGCCGACACGCACGTCCTCCGCGCGACGATGCGCGAGCTCGAAGGCCGCCTCGATCCGCGCCGCTTCCAGCGCATCCATCGATCGACGATCGTCAACGTCGCGCGCGTGCGCGAGCTGCGCTCGCATCTCAACGGCGAGTATTTCCTGATCCTCGATTCCGGGCAGCAGCTCAAGTTGTCGCGGAGTTACAAGGACAAGGTGCG
>DASZWL010000492.1:0-1708 GCA_035546695.1 Rhodanobacteraceae bacterium
TCCTCGCTCGACGACGGGCTCGACGTGCGCCTGGACGTGCGCGAGCGCCACCGCTACACGCTGGATCTGCATCTCACGTATTGCTTCGTCGATCGCGAAACCGGCGAGCTCGCGCCGTCGGCGGAGCTGCGCATGTATCACGACGCGCACATGGCCGAGGTCATGCATTGCCACACGGACCGGCGCCTCGCGCGCGCGATCGGTCCGCTGCATCCCGCGCGCAGCATCTTCCAGCAGCGTCTGCGCATGAGCTCGTTTCTGAACCGCTGGCTCGAATATCTTGCGGAGCAGGGCCATTCGATCGGAACGCTCGAACCCTTGACCGGCGAATCCGCGAATGCGTCGGCGCTGCTGACCGATCCGGCCCGACGCGCAAGCTGAGTCCTCGCGGGCGGCATTTCTGGGTCAAATCACCCAGCGGCGGCTTGACACGATCCGGCACGGCGACGCTAATCGCCGCATGGAACCGAGGGCCATGTCGAATCGCCGCGGGTGCGAGCCCGCGCGAGCCTGCCGGCGCGCGCTGCTCGCGGCGTCGCTCGCGTGCGCGGTTCCGGCCGGCGCGATGGAGACGGCGACGCTCATCGATCCCGCGCCTTCGGCCGCTGCCGAGATGGCGTTTGCCGTCGACGTCGACGGAACCGCGATCGCGATCGGCGCGCCGGGCGAGGATGCGGTCGCCGGTGCGATCTACCTCACCGACTGCGCGGCGCTGCCGTGCACGTCGCCGCTGCGCATCGCGCCCGACGATCTCGCCGCCGGCGACGCCTTCGGCACGGCGGTCCGGATTTCCGGCGACACGCTGATCGCGACCGCGTCGGGATCGGAACCCGGCGCAGCCTACGTCTACGTGCGCGACGGCGCCGGCTGGAGCGAACAGGCGCGCCTCACGCCGAGCGGAGGCTCGGCCGGCGAGCGCTTCGGCGTCTCCGCCTCGCTGTCCGGCGACCGGCTCGCGATCGGCGCCGACCGTGGCGGCAGCGGCGCCGGCGCAGTCTACGTGTTCGTCCGGAGCGGAAGCGTGTGGACTCAGGAAGCGCGACTCGTCGCCGCCGACAGCGCGCAACGCGACGGATTCGGCAGCAGCGTCGCGCTCGACGCCGACACGCTGCTCGTCGGCGCACCATTGACGCGCGCCACTGCGACTCCGGGAAGCTACGCGCACGGCGTCGCCTACGTGCTCGTGCGCGACGGCGATGTCTGGTCGACGCAGGCGACGCTCGTCGCGTCGAACGGCGCGAACGGCGACCTGTTCGGATTCTCAGTCGGTCTCGTCGGCGATCGCGCGATCATCGGCGCGCCGTACGCGGCATCCGCGCAAGGAAGCGCCTACGTGTTCGCGCGAAGCGGCACGACATGGACGGAGCAAAAGCGACTCGCCGCAACCGAAGGCGCCGCCGGCGACGAATTCGGCTGGTCGGTGGCGCTCGCGGACGACGCAGCGCTGGTCGGCGCACCGTTCGCCGGCCAACTCGCCGACGCGCCTTGCGGAGCTTCATACCGATTCGACGGCCCGACGTTCGCGGAAAGCGGCAGCGGAGCGATCGAAGCGCCGCAGTTGAACGAACTCGCCGGCTGGTCGCTCGCCGCAAGCGGATCACGCTGGATCGCGAGCGCGCCTGGTCATGTCGCCGACGGTTTCGAGCACGCGGGAGCGGCGTACTGGTTCGATGGGCTCGTCACGATATTCCATTCGGGGTTTGACGTG
>DASZWL010000493.1:0-3653 GCA_035546695.1 Rhodanobacteraceae bacterium
TGGGCGCCGCGATCGGTGCAAAGCATCGCCTCGACGAACGCATCGGCGAGCGCGCGCTTGCCGTACCCGCGCGGACCGCCGAACAGCAGCGCGTGATGCAGCCGTCTCGTGCGGAGATCCTCGGCGAGTACGTTCCAGGCCGGCGCGAGCCACGGCGCGAGCATCTTCATGCGAAGCGGCGCCCGGCAGTCGCAACAAACGCGTCGATCGCTTCGCACACCGCGGCGCGCACGTCATCGATGCCACGCGTCGCGTCGATCACGCGGAACCGTCCGGACTCCGCGGCGGCTCGCGCGCGATACGCGGCGCGCACGCGCTCGAAGAAATCGGCGCTTTCGAGCTCGATGCGATCGGCTCGCCCTCGCCCGCCTGCGCGCGCGAGACCTTCAGCAATGGGAAGGTCGAGCAGCAGCGTGAGATCGGGCCGGATTCCGGCTGCCCAGGCTTCGAGCTCGGCGATGCGCGCCTCGGGCTGTCCGCGGCCGGCGCCCTGATATGCGTAGCTCGCATCGGTGAAGCGATCCGACACGACCCATTGTCCGGCGTCGAGCGCGGGACGGATCAGCTCGCGCACGAGCTGCGCCCGCGCGGCGAACATCAGCAGCAGCTCGCTCTCGGCGCAGAGATTCCTGCGCACGGGATCGAGCACGATCTCGCGCACGGCCTCGCCGAGCACCGTGCCGCCGGGCTCGCGCGTCACGACGACGTCGATGCCGTGATGCGTGAGCCGTTCGCGGATCGCATCGAGCACGGTGCTCTTGCCGGCGCCTTCGCCGCCTTCGATCGTGATCAGCCGTCCGGTCGTCATGGCTTTCGATGGAGCTGGAACTTCTGCACGGCGCGATTATGCTCGTCCAGCGTCGCCGAAAACTCGTGGCTGCCGTCGCCGCGCGCGACGAAGTAGAGCGCATCGCCCGGCGTCGGGTGCATCACGGCTTCGAGCGCCGGCAGGCCGGGCAGCGCGATCGGCGTCGGCGGCAGCCCGTCGCGCGTATACGTGTTGTACGGCGTATCGGCGTCGAGATCGCTGCGCCGGATGTTGCCGGCGTAGGCGTCGCCCATGCCGTAGATCACGGTCGGATCGGTCTGTAGGCGCATGTGGAACTTGAGCCGGCGCAGGAACACGCCGGCGATCAGCGGGCGCTCGTCGGCGCGACCGGTCTCCTTCTCGACGATCGAGGCGAGGATCAATGCGTCGTACGGCGATGCAAGCGAAACGTCATCGGCGCGCGCACTCCAGAGACGGTCGAGCGCTTTCTGCATCGCGGCGTGCGCGTTCTTCAAGATATCGAGATCCGAATCGCCCTTGATCCACGAATACGTTTCGGGCAGGAACCAGCCTTCTGGATGGCCGTCCTCGATGCCGAGCTTCTTCGCGAGATCCTCATCGGACATCGCCATGATCGTCTGCGCGAGCCCCGCATCGGCCGCGAGCGCCATGCGCAGTTGCCTGAACGTCCAGCCGTCGACGATCGTGAAATGATGCTGCAGCACCTCGCCTGCGGCCATCCTGCGCAGAAGCTCGCGCGGCGTGATGCCTCGCGTCAGCGCGTATTCGCCCGCGTGCAGCCTGCCTTCGACATGAAGCTCGCGGCCGAGCGCGCGCCAGTACCACGGCGACGCGCGCGTCGCGCCGGCGTCGCGCAGTTGCGCGACGATCGTGCGGTAATTTGCTCCGCGCGCAATGTCGATCGTCGCGCCGGGACGGTCGATCGCGAGTGGCGTCTGGGTGAATTTTCGGTAGTCGGACCAGAGATACGCTGCGGCTACGATTGCGACGATAACGATCACGAGCAACAGACGGAGCATCGCTCCACCCGACTGAGGACGTCCTATGCTCGTCATCCCGGCGAAGGCCGGGATCCAATTTTTCGGCATTGGAGCTGGATCCCGGCCTTCGCCGGGATGACGGCAATGTTTCATTCGAGGTTCGGCCACGGGCGAGCGCATCATCCGGCGCGCGAGCGTAACCCGGGACGCGCAATCGACCAAGGGTTTCAACCGGATCACCGCTCGATGCCGAGCGCTCGCAGGAGCCCCCTCGCCTTCGCGCGCGTCTCGTCGAGCTCGCGCTCCGCGACCGAGTCCGCGACGATGCCGGCGCCAGCGCGGAAGCGAACCGTTCCGCTCTCGATCGAGAGCGTGCGAATCAGGATGTTGAGATCGAGATCGCCGCTGCGATCGAGATAGCCGAGCGAGCCCGTATACGCACCGCGACCGACGCCTTCGAGCTCGGCGATGATCTCCATGCAACGTACTTTCGGACAGCCGGTGATCGTGCCGCCCGGAAACACGGCGCGGACGACGTCTGCCGGCGTCGCATCGGGACAGAGACGCCCGCGCACGTTCGAAACGATGTGATGCACGTGCGCATAGCTCTCGACCGTCATCAGCTCGTCGACTTCGATCGAGCCCGGTTCGCAGACGCGACCGAGGTCGTTGCGCTCGAGATCGATCAGCATGACGTGCTCGGCGCGTTCCTTCGGATGGCCGACGAGCTCCTGCACACGCGCCGCGTCGTCGTCGCCCGCGAAGCGCGCGCGCGTGCCGGCGATCGGGCGCGTCTGCACGTCGCGACCGCGGACCTCGACGAGCCGTTCCGGCGACGAGCTCGCGATCGCCCAGCCGTCGCGTTGCAGGAATCCCGCGAACGGCGCCGGATTCGCGCGGCGCAGCGCCGAATGGATCGCGGCCGACGGCACCTCGCCCGCAAGCCGCACGCGCCATTCGCGCGAAAGATTGACCTGGAACACGTCGCCGGCGCGAAGATACTCGCGGATGCGCTCGACGCCGTCGAGAAATCGCCGCGGCTCGTCTTCATCGACGGCTTCGGCGACGATCGGCACGTCGACCCGCGAGCGCATCGCGGCGTAATCTCTCGTCATCGTCTCGATCAGCGCCGTTCGGCCGGCTTCGGCGATGAACATCGTTTTGCCGAGGAGATGATCGACGACGATCGCCGCAGGGCAGCGAAGTGCGAGCGCGACCGGCATCGCCCGATCCGCCGCCGACGGCAATCGCAGCTTCGGCTCGATCGATCCCGCGAGCTCGTAACCGAGATAGAGCACCCAACCGCCGAGGAACGGCAGCGCGTTCTCGCTCAGCGTGTCGCTTCGCTGTGCTCGCCATGCGGCATCGAGGACGTCGAGAAACGATGTGCCGAGTTTGTTGCCGTCGCCGTCACGCACGACGCCGTCGCGATCGAGCCGGATCTCTTCTTCCGGGAACGCGAACAGGATGTCGAAGCGCGCGCGCAACGGTCCGCGCGCGACGCTTTCGAGCAATGCCGGGTATCGCGATGGATCCGCTGCGGCAAGTGGCAGCAAGTCGTACGGTCCCTCGATCTCGCGGAATCGCGTCGTCATTCGATGCGCACCGATACTGCCGTCATTCCCGCGACAGCGGGAATCCATGGTGCCTTGAAAACTGCTGCGAAAATGGATGCCCGCTTTCGCGGGCATGACGGCTTTGTGCACGATGACGGCTTTGGCGCGGGATGACTCCGACGCAAGCGTTGCCGAGCGTCAAACGCGCCGGAACACCAGCGTCCCGTTCGTCCCGCCGAAGCCGAACGAGTTCGACAGCACGATGTCGAGCTTCGCGTCGCGCGCCGTGTGCGGCACGAAGTCGAGATCGCAGCCTTCGCCGGGGTT
>DASZWL010000494.1:0-3517 GCA_035546695.1 Rhodanobacteraceae bacterium
CGCGAACGGACCGTGCGCCGAAAGCTCGCACGCATCGCACGAGTCGATCGCGGCGACATGATCTTCAAGGACCTGACGCATCGCGAGGTGGACCGCACTCGCGCGGCAGCGCAGGCATCGCACGCCGACCGCTTCGGAACACAGGCCCACGAACAGCGTCGGACCGCAGTAGGAACAGCGGCCTCGCGCCAACGCGAACTCCGACCACCGCGGCAAAGAAAAAGCGGTGCGCACGCGTGGAAAGCTGCGCATTCGCCTCAGGCTCCGACGTATCGCACCGCCGCGCCGATCCAGCGTGCGATGAGCTTCTGCACGGCGTCCGGATGCTCGCGCAGCAGTTCCGCGCCGACGCGCTGCACGGCGCCGAGCAGATGCGCGTCGCGCGCGAGATCGGCGACGCGAAGCTCGATCTGCCCAGTCTGCCGCGTGCCGAGCAGCTCGCCGGGTCCGCGCAATTCGAGATCCTTCTCGGCGATGCGGAAGCCGTCGCTCGTCTCGCGCATGACTTCGAGCCGCGCGCGCGCCATCGCCGACAGCGGCGTGCGGTACATCAAGACGCAGCTCGACGCCGCGCTGCCGCGCCCGACGCGTCCGCGCAATTGATGCAATTGCGCGAGGCCAAGCCTTTCAGCGTTCTCGATGATCATGAGGCTCGCGTTCGGCACGTCGACGCCGACCTCGATCACGGTCGTCGCGACGAGCAGCTTGATCTCGCCCTTTTTGAACGCCTCCATCGTCGCCTGCTTCTCGGTGGGCTTGAGCCGCCCGTGCACGAGCCCGGTGCGCAGTCCTGGCAGTGCGGCGGCGAGCTCGGCGTGCGCGACCTCGGCGGCCTGCGCTTCGAGCTGATCGGATTCCTCGATCAGCGTGCAGACCCAGTACGCCTGCCGCCCTTCGGCGCAGGCCGCGCGGATGCGCTCGACGACCTCGGCGCGCCGCGCATCGGAGATCGCAACCGTCTGCACGGGCGTGCGGCCCGGCGGAAGCTCGTCGATGACCGAGACGTCGAGATCGGCGTAGGCCGTCATCGCGAGCGTGCGCGGAATCGGCGTCGCGGTCAGCACGAGCTGATGCGGCACGGCGTCGCCCTGCACGCCTTTGTCGCGCAGCGTCAGGCGCTGGTGCACGCCGAAGCGGTGCTGCTCGTCGATGATGACGAGCGCGAGGTCGCGAAACGCGACGTCGTCCTGCATCAATGCATGCGTGCCGACCGCGAGCTGGGCACCTTCCGCGATGCGCGAGCGCGCCGCGTCGCGCTCGCGACGATTGCCCTTGCCGGCGAGCCGCACCGGCTCGATGCCGAGCGGCGCGAGCCATTGCGACAGCGTGCGCCAGTGCTGCTCGGCGAGGATCTCGGTCGGCGCCATCAGCGCGGCCTGCCGGCCCGCTTCGATCGCGGCGAGCGCGGCGAGCGCAGCGACGACGGTCTTGCCGGATCCGACGTCGCCCTGCACGAGCCGCAGCATCGGCTCGGGCTTCGCGATGTCGCGCTCGACTTCCGCGACGACGCGCTGCTGCGCCTTCGTCAGCGCGAACGGTAGCTGTGCGCGCAGCGACTTGCGTAAGTGGCCATTGCCCGCGAGCGCAAGCGCGCGATGGCTTCGCATGCGTTCGCGCAAACGCTTCAGGCTGAGGTGATGTGTCAGCAATTCCTCGAACGCGAGCCGCTGCTGCGCCGGATGCGTGCGCAATACGAATGCGCCGACATCGCTGCCGGCCGGCGGTCGATGCACGGTCAAGAGCGCATCGCGCAGCGATCCGAGATCGAGCGGCGCGCGCAGCGACTCGGGGATCAGTTCGAGCTCGTCATCGTCGGGCAGGCGCTCGAGAGCGCGCGCGATAACGCCGGCGAGGCGTTTCTGTCCGAGGCCTTCGGTCGTCGGATAAATCGGGGTGAGCTTGTCGTCGATCGCGACCGGCGCATCGGCGGCGATGCGCGCGTATTGCGGATGCACCATTTCGAATCCGTGCGCGCCATGCCGCACCTCGCCGTAGCAGACGAGCCGCACGCCCGGCGCGAGCTGCTCGGCCTGGCTGCGGTTGAAATGGAAGAAGCGCAGCATCAGCGTCGCGCGCGAATCGTCGCCGATCGCGACGCGCAACTGCGGCCGGTAGCGGAAGCCGCGCTCGACGGCCTCGACGACGCCGGCCACCTGCGCGCTCTCGCCGACGCGAAGCTCGCGGATCGGCGTGATGCGCGTGCGATCCTCGTAGCGGAGCGGCAGATGGAACCAGAGATCCTGCAACGTGCGCAGGCCAAGCCTGTCGAGCAGCGCCGCCAGCGCTTCGCCGACGCCGGGAAGCGATGTCACCGGCAGCGCGCCCGCGTCGGCACGCGGTACTGCTGGGCGTCTGCGGGCGGGGGCCGTCATGCGCCTAGCGTATCAAGCAGGGACTCGCCTTCGCGCCCGCGATAGGATCGACACCCTGTCGGACAACGAAGACGCCGCGCGTGAGCGAGTTCGAGTACATCACGGTTCTCTTGTCTATCATCATCGGTCTCGGCGTCACGCAGCTCCTTTCCGGCATCGCGCGCCTGATCCGCGACGGGCGCGCGCTCGGACCCGCCTGGTGGATCTTCGTCGTCGTCGCGACGCTGCTGCTCGCCGACATCCAGGTCTGGTGGGTCTCGTTCGGCTGGCGGCACGTCGCCGAGTGGACCTTCTTCGGATACGTCGCGTTCCTGATCCTGCCGATCCTGCTCTATCTTTTGTCGTATCTCGTCCTGCCAAGCGATCTTCATCTCGACGGCGATGCGCTCGCGCACGCGTTCATCGCGAGGCGGCGGCCGTTCTTTCTGCTCATCATGCTGATCGCACCGGCGTCGTTCTTCCAGCAGTGGATGCTGGTCGGAGGCATCCGGCCGGATCTCGATGCCGCGCTGCGCCTGCTCTGGATCGTGCTCGCGATTCCGGGCTTCGTGTCGCGCCGCGTCGCGGTGCAGGCGGCGGTCGCGGTCGCCTCGTTCGTGCTGCTGACGACCTACATCGCGCTGCTGTTCGTGCGGATGAAGTAAAGCCGCGGCGCCTTCAGCGGTCGAGCACCGCGATCGCGTCGACTTCGACGGCAGCTCCGCGCGGCAACGAGGATACGCCGATCGTCGAGCGCGCCGGATACGGCTCGGCGAAATACTGCTTCATGACCTCGTTGACCGCGGCGAAATCGCGAAGGTCCGTAAGATAGATGCCGACGCGCACGACGGCGGCGAACGACGCGCCGCCGGCTTCGAGCACGGCGCGGAGGTTGTCGAACACGCGTCGCGCCTGCGTCGCGATGTCGCCGGCGACGATCTCGCCGGTCGCGGGATCGAGCGGAGTCTGGCCCGAGAGATACAGCGTGTTGCCGGCGCGGACCGCCTGCGAATAGGGACCGATCGCCTGTGGCGCGTTCGAGGTGTGGATGATCTCGCGGTCGCTCATGGCGCCGAGTGTAACCGACAGCGCGTGCTCAGTGCTGCCGTTCGCGCTCTGCGTCGGGCGGCGTCGCATCGGCGGGCTCGATGACCTTGTCCGATGCG
>DASZWL010000495.1:0-4645 GCA_035546695.1 Rhodanobacteraceae bacterium
AGCCGAGCAGCGCATGACCCAGGCGACGCTGCGCGATGCGTTCCGGCGCGCGAATCCCGGCCTCGACGACGACATGCTGAGCCTCCATTGCAGCCGCGGCCAGCTCGTCGAAGTGCGCGTGTGCCTCGACAAGGATCTCGCGCCGCGCGATTGCGGAAAGCGCATGCAGTCGCGCTGCCCGGCGCGCGCGGAGTTCGCGGTGCCGGCCTCGCGCTGACGAGGCGATCGAGCGCGCACATCCGGCTGATCGCGCGCTGAACCGGATCGGGCTTCGCGATGTCGCGTACCCGACGAAGGTGCACAATCCGCTGAGGCATTTCGATTCAGGCAGCGGCCTTCTTACGGTCGCTTTCCGCTCCACGCGACCTGCGAGGAAAATCCCGATGCGACCCGCCTCCCTTCTGCCTTGCCTCATCGCACTCGCTTTCGCATCGAGCGCCGGCGCCGACGGCTTCACGCTCGAAAGCGCGAGCTTCGGTCCGAACGCGACGCTCGATACGAAATACGTCTTCAACGGCGGCAGCTGCCGCGGTGGCGACAACAGTCCGGAGCTCCACTGGAGCGGCGCGCCCGAAGGCACGAAGAGTTTCGCGGTGACGCTGTTCGATCCCGACGCGCGCAACGGCGCCGGCTTCTGGCACTGGATCGTGTTCGATATCAACGCGAAGACGACATCGCTGCCGGTCGGCGCCGGAGCCGACGCCGGCAGCGTCGCTCCGCCGGGCAGCGTCAGCGGCAAGAATGACTTCGACCGCATCGGTTACAGCGGCCCGTGCCCGCCGAAGGGCGACAAGCCGCATCGTTACGTCTTCACGGTCTATGCGCTTCGCACCGAGCATCTCGGCATTCCGGCCGGTGCGGACGGACCGACCGCGCGCAAGGCGCTCGAAGCCGACGCGATCCTCAGCGCGACGTTGCAGGCGCAATACGGCCGCTGAGAGCGGCGCACGCCGAAGCGTTGCCGGAACGGCGGCGGCCGCATCGGGATCGCAGCGCCGGTATGCTTGCGGCTGGTGACTGACCTGGCTCTCGCGCACCGATGACCGTCCTGCGCCCGCGATTGCGCGGCCTCGTCTCGCGGCTCGCGCTGTTCTACGTGCTGCTGTCGCTGCCGACGCTGATCGTCGTCGAGTCGGCGATCCTGATCTACGAGTTCGCGCATTTCATGCACGGGATCGCCGACGGTCGCCTCGACCGCGCCGCCGAAGCGGGCGCGAGCGAGCTCGCTTCGCGGTGGGCGAACCTGCACGATCCGGACGATACGGATCGCGTCGCGCTGCGCACCTGGCTCGATGCGTTCGTGCTCCGCCTGCAACAGCCGCGCGGCGGCTTGACGCCCGACGAATCGTACGTGCTGATGGAGCTCGCCGACGCGCCGCTCGCCGCGGCGGTGTTTGCTCCGAACGGAAGCCTGCTCGCGCGCTCCGCCGGCGACGGCAACTGGACGCCGGCGATGCCGACTGCCGACGACATCGTGCGTTCGACGCGGGGCAGCACGCTCGATCTCGAAGGCAGCGAAAAGCCGTACCGGATCCGCCGCGTGCTCGCGCCGATCCGCGCAGGCGATGCCGCGGAGGGCGTGCTGTTCGTCGAGCTTCGGCTGCCGCTGCCGTGGCAGCGATTCCTGCTCGATTCGAGCTTCGAATCGCCGACCGTGCTCGCGTTCCTGATCGTGTTCGGCATCGCCTCGTCGATCTTCCTCGCTTGGTGGGTCACGCGGCGACTCAATCGTGTCGCGCGCGCCGCGACCGCATGGAGCCGCGGCGATTTCTCCGATCTCATCGGCGATCGCGCACGCGACGAGCTCGGCGGATTGTCCTCGCTGCTCGATCGCATGGCGCTCGATCTTCGGAGCCTCATGCGCTCGCGCGCGCAGCTCGCGACGCTCGCCGAGCGCCAGCGCCTCGCGCGCGATCTGCACGACACGGTCAAGCAGAAGGCATTCGCGCTGAACCTCCAGCTCGCGACGGCGCGGCGCGTGATCGGCGGGGCGCCGGGTTCCGATCGCCTCGAGCAGGCGCAGCGGCTGACGCAGCAGATCCAGCAGGAGCTCGCGCAGATCCTCGACGAGCTGCGCGCGTCGGACGCGGAGCTGCCGTTTCCCGAGCGCGTGCGCGCGCGCGCGATCGAGTGGTCGCACACGAGCGGCATCGCGCCGCGCTTCGCGCTCGACGATCTGCCGCCGCTGCCACGGGCCGACGAGGAATCGCTGCTGCGCATCGTCGACGAGGCGCTCGCGAACGTGCTGCGCCATGCCGGAGCGACGGAGCTCGACGTCACGCTCCGCCGCGAGGCGGATCGGGTCCGCCTCGCGATCGCCGATAATGGCCGCGGCATCGCGGCCGATCACGCCTCGGGCATGGGTCTCAGCAACATGCGCGAGCGGGCCGAAGCGCTGCCGGGCGGCCGCTTCGAGCTCGATGCGCCGCCCGGCGAGGGCACCCGAGTGGCCGTCAGCTTCCTCCTCGCGGAGAATCCGATCGCATGAACCCGCCTGCTCCCCAGATCCGCGTCGTCATCGCCGACGATCACGTGCTCGTGCGTCAGGGCATCCGCGCGTTCCTCGAGACGCACGCCGATCTCTCGATCGTCGGCGAGGCCGAGGACGCCGACGGCGCGGCGAAGCTCTGCGAGAAATTCCATCCGGACGTCGCGCTCGTCGATCTCGTCATGCCGGGCGGCGGCATCGAGGCGACGCGCAGCATCCGCGCGCTGTCGCCGTCGACGCAGGTCGTGCTGCTGACCTCGTTCGAGGACGCGCAGCAGATCGTCGCGGCCGTGCAGGCCGGCGCGCTCTCATGTCTTCTGAAGGACGTCGACGCCGACGCGCTCGCCGAAGCGCTGCGCAAGGCCGCGAACGGCGAGGCCGTGCTGCATCCGCGCGTCGCCGCACGATTGATGGACGCGCTGCGCCGCGGCCCCGCACCCGGTAGCGAGGTTCTCGAATCGCTGAGCCAGCGCGAGCGCGAAGTGCTTGCGCTGATCGCCGAGGGCCTCAGCAACCAGCAGATCGCCGAGCGCCTCGGCATCGGCGAGAAGACCGTCAAGACGCACGTCAGCAACGTGCTCGGCAAGCTCAACGTCAGCGATCGCACGCAGGCGGCGGTCTATGCGTGGAAAAGCGGGCTCAAGCAGCGCGCAAACTGACCCGGCGAACGCCGCTCACCGCAGCGGCTCGAATCCGTTCTCGAAGACGGTGTCCGGATCGGTCCCGTCGCACGCGCCGGCCGCGTCGAAGTGCTGCAGCGTGACGAGCGGATGGGTTTCGCCGAGCACGTACCAGCCGTCCGCTCCCGCGACGACGACACCGCCATGCAGCGAAGCATCGTCCACGACGCGGCATGGGCGGCCCGCGCCGTCGAACTCGGCGAGTTCGGGCGCGACGTGGCCCGAACTATCGATGAAGTAGTACGCGCCGATCAGCGCGCGCCCGTTCGCGGCGAGCGCGAAGCCCGTCGGCATACCCGCTGCGGTCGACGATCCGTCGGTCACGACCGCACCATCGGCGGACGCGAGGCGCACCGTGCGCAGCTTCTGCGAGATCAGCGTCACGACCGAAACGATCGCATCGCCGTTCGGAGCGAGCGCGAGCCCGTGCGCGGAAAGATCGGCGAGATCGCCCTCGGGGTTCGGAACCTTCTGCGTCCAGAGCCGCGTGCCGTCGGCCGCGATCTTCCAGACTTGCGCTCCCTCGACGCCGTGCACGGTCTCCGGCGACGCGGCGACGATCGTCGCATCGTCCGCATCGACCGCGGCGCGGGAATCGCCGAGCGGATTGCCGATGTCGCCGAGCTCGATGTCGGCGAAAGCGACGACGCCGTTCGCATCGAAGCGTACGGTCGCGAAACCGCCGCCGATGCCGTTCTGCTGACCGGCGACGACCGCGCCACCATCGCGCGTCGCGACGATGTCGAACGCGTAAGCGGGACCGTCCGGCGCCGTCCAGCGCCATTCCGGGAGCGCCGTACCGTCCGCGGCGAAACGCAGAACGACGAGATCGTCCTCGTCGCGCGCCCGGACCAACAGCGTGCCGTCGCTCGCCCCGGCGGCGGCGTGAAGGTCCGACGCGCCGACGGGATCGATCACCGCATCCTCGATCTGGTTCTCCCACAGGAAGCTGCCGTCGCCGGCGTCGACGACGCGCACGAAGGCCGTTCCCGACGGATCGATGCCTACGACGGCGACGCGCGCATCGTCGAGCAGCGCTTCGCCGGCGACGGCCCACGCGTCACGACTGCTCGTCCAGGCAAACGTGCCGTCGCTTTCGAATTTCGCGAGCACCGCGTGCGCGGCGCTGTCGTAGGTGACATCGACGAGCGCGAACGAGGCGCCGTCGGCGGCGAGGAAAAGCTGGACGGGATTGGCCGCGTAGGGCGGCGCCGCGTACGTCCAGGCCGACGTCCACAACGGCTCCCACGCCGACGCAGGCAGCGCCGCGCATGCGAGCGCTGCGAGGATCGCCTTTCCGACGCCATGCATCGCCGCCTCCCGTACGTCCGATGCGACACGCCCGCCGCCCGCGAGACTACTCGCTTCCCGCCTCGTCGGTAAGCGGCTTGGCCAGCACGAGCTGCGACTTGATGCGCGCATAGCCGTGACGCTCGTAAAAGCGATGCGCGCGCTCGCGCGTGTCGCGGCTGCGCCC
>DASZWL010000496.1:0-4800 GCA_035546695.1 Rhodanobacteraceae bacterium
AGGCCGAGCGATTTGTGGAACGTGTAGACCGGAATCACGTTCGGCTTCTTCGGAAGCTCGACCATGACGAGCCCGATCGTCGCCTGCACGAGGATCGCGAGCACGGTCGCCCAGTGGAAGAACTTCGCGACGCCGCCCCAGCGCAGCGCGTCACTTTTCGCCGGCATCGGATTTCGCCTCCCCGGATTCCTTCGCCGCCGCGCCGTCACGGATGCCCTCGATCTCGAAACGCAGCTCGATGTTCTCGCCGACGACCTCGGCATAGCGCTTCATGCCGAACGCCGAGCGCGCGATCTCGGCCTTCGCCGAGAAGCCGGCCTTCTGCTTGAAGAGATACGGATCGTTGCCGACGCGGTTCAGCGTGAACGCGACATCGACCGGCCGCGTCTCGCCGCGCAGCGTCAGATCGCCGTGGATCACGCCCTCGCGCTCGCCGGTTTTCTCGACGCTCTTGCTGACGAAACGCGCGACGGGGAAGCGCTCAGCGTCTAGGAAGCTTCCGCCGCGCACCATGTCGCTCCACTTCGGATCGCCCATGTCGGCCGATGCGATATCGATCTCGACGACGACGCGCGAGGCGGACCAGTTCTTCTCGTCGAACTCGAACCAGCCGTCCTTGATGCGAAGCCGTCCTTGCGGATGCGAGAAATGCTGATGATCGGCCGTGAACCAGATCTGCGAGTGCACGGGATCGAAGCGATAGACGTCGGCAAACGCCGGCGCCGCCGAAAGCGCGGCGAATGCGAAGGTGATGGAAAGGCTTGCGACTCGCATGCGCCGAGCTTGGCAAAAAAGCGTGCCGGGAACCATCACCGTCCGCTGAACGGAGCGTTCGTGGGTGAAGACTCCGGCGTGCGCTGGGTGCGCGCGGCTTCGAGCGCGATCCGCGCGACGCGCTCGAGACGATCGCCGGCCGGCTCGGCGAGCAGCGCGCGCACGCGCGTCTCGACGTCGGCCGCGTCGAGCGCGGCGCGCTCGTTCAGTGTCGCTGCGAGCGCGCGACCGAGGCTGTCGAAGACGAGCCCATAGGCAACCGCGTGCAGAAGGCCGCCGCCGAGCGTGCCGACGCCGGGAAACGCCTTCAGCGCATTGCCGGCGATCGCGAGCACGATCGCGGTCGTGTTGCGCACCGTCAAGCCGACGCGCGTCAGCAATGCCTCGACGTCGATCTCGCGCACCGGCACGCCGTGGATGCGCGCGAGCTCGCGCACGAGCGCCGTGCCGAGCGCGCCCTGGATCAGGATGTCGGTTCCGGGCGCGACAGCCGCGAGCGCGCCGACGATCGCGCGCCGCGTGTATTTCGCGACCGTTTCAGCCGATTCGCGCTCGGCGACCTCACGCGCGAGCGCATCGCCGCGACGGCCGACTTCGGCGAGCACGGCGGCTTCGCGCGCGGGCTCGAGCGCGGCAGCGCCCGATGCCGTCAGCCGTTCGAGCGCGCCGAGCAATGGCGCGACATCGGGAATGCGCTCGCGCTCGACGCGCTCGCGACGTCCGTCGGCGAGCGTGCGCACGTAGCGCTCGCTGCCGCCGGCGCTGATCGCGACGATCGCCGCCGCCTTGCCCGCGTAACGCGCGCGAAGCTTCGCGAGCAGGTCGTCGCGTTCCGTACGCTCGTACTGATCGGACTTGTTCAACGCGATCACGAGCGGCTTGCCGAAGCCCGCGAGCCAGATCAGTTCCGCATCCTGCGCGCGCGTCAGATCCGAAGCGCAGACGTAGACGACGACGTGCGCGCGCAAGACCTCGTCACGCGCGATCTGCTCGCGCACGCGGCCGTCGATCTCGCCGCTGCCTGGCACGTCGGCGAGCGCGAGCCGGCGTCCGTCAGGCAAGGTGCCGTCGTATTGCGCGACGGTGCGTGTCGTGCCGCCGCGCACGTCCACATCGACGGCGCTGTCGGGCGCGAGCGCGCGGATCACGCTCGACTTGCCGGTCGAGATCTCGCCGAACATCGCGACATGCACCTCGCCGCTCGCACGGCGCCGATCGAGCTCGAAGAGCTCGGCTTCGAGCGCGGCCGTTTCGGCTCGGCGTTCGCGCAGCGTGTCGAGACGGCTCTCGATCTCGGTGCGCGAGACGGCCGGCGCGCCCGCGAGCGATGCGCGCGACGCGGGCCGCGCGAGACGCCAGAGCAGCCACGCGGCCGCGACGACGATCGCGGCGGTCAGCGCGATCAGCGGGAAGCGGAGCCACACCGGCAGCTCGGAGATGCGCTGGTAAAGCTCGAGCGCGCCGTTCAACGTCGCGACGACGAGGCCGAGCAGCAGCGCCGCGCCGATCGCGATCGCGGCGGCGAAGACGAAGCGCAGGGGAAGGCGCGGCGAAGGCACGGCGCGATTCTACCGGCCGCGATGCCGACAGTCCCGCTGTCGCCGCAGCCTGTCGGCGCGAGATGACAGCTGCGGCGCGAGCGCGCGCATGGCAGTATCCGCGCCGGGAGGATACATGTATCGCTTTTCCGCGCTGTCGCTGATCGCCGCGCTCGCCGTCGCGGCCGCGTTTCCGGCCGGAGCGGAGCCGCCGCCCGCGCTGCCGCAGTTCGTCACGACGTCGGTCGCGAGCGGCTTGCCGTCGAGCACGGTCTACAAGCTCGCGCAGGATCGCGACGGTTTCATCTGGATGGGAACGCTCGACGGGCTCGCGCGTTACGACGGCGTCAGCTTCCGCGTATTCCGCAACGATCCCGCCGATCCGCGCTCGCTCGCCGGCAACAACATCACGGCGCTGCTCGTCGACAGCAAGGGCCGCATCTGGTGCGGCGGCTCGCCATCGGCTTTGAACCGTCTCGATGCCGACGGCGAGCACTTCGAGCGCTGGCGCCACGTGCCGAACGATCTCTCGACGCTCGGCTCCGACGACGTCTGGTCGATCGCCGAGGATCGCGACGGCGCGATCTGGGTCGGCACCTATCTCGGCGGGCTCAACAAGCTTCAGGCCGACGGCACGTTCCTGCACGTCGATCACGATGCCGAGAATCCGGCGAGCCTGCGCTCGAGCACGGTCGTCAGCCTTCTCGCCGCGCGCGACGGGCGGCTCTGGATCGGCACCGACTCAGGTCTCGACGTGCGCGAGCCCGACGGCCGCATCGTGCACGTCGAGCTGCCGCCGCTCGACGAGCGCAGAGGACCTTCGCACGTCTGGGCGTTCGTGCCCGATTCGGACGGCAGCATGCTGGTCGGTACGCGCAAGGGTCTGTTCCGCGTCGGCGCCGATCTTCGTTATCTCGGCGAAATCGCGATGACGAAGCCGCCGCTCTCGATCGTCAGCATGGGACAGGGATCGGCGGGTGAGCTCTGGATCGGCACGCTCGACGGGCTCGTCCACTATCAGGACGAGCACCTGCGCCGCTATGCCGGCGAGGAATCCGTGCCGGGCTCGTTGCCCGAAGTGCGCGTGCACGATGTCCTGCGCGATAGCGAGGGCGGCGAATGGTTCGCGCTCGAAGGCTCCGGCCTCGCGCACCTCCCGCCGCACTGGCATGACTTCGCCGTGTTCCGCCACGTGCCCGGCAACGCGGCGAGCCTCAGCTTTCCGCGCGTGCGCGCGATTGCCCTCGGCGAGGATCACGCCGCATGGGTCGCGACCGGCAACGGTGCGCTCGACCGCATCGATCCCGTCACCGGCGCGATCGAGCGGCGTCTTTCCGGAGCGCCGGGATCGACGAGCTACCTCACCGCGGTGTTGCCCGAACACGGCGATCGCATCTGGCTCGGTGACCGCAACGGGCTCGTGCTGCGCGCACTGGACGGCGGCGCTTCGGTCGAGCTGCCGGTCGATCTGACGCGCGCCGATGCGCTGCCGCAGCCGGGTTACGTCAACTCGCTCGTGCGCGCCAGGGACGGCAACGTCTGGGCCGTCTCGCTCGGCGGCGGCGTCTCGCTGGTCGCTGCGACCGATTCAACCCGTGCGCCGCGCGTGCTGCATCGCTACACGCCGAGCGACAAGACGCTCGGCGACGCCGACATCGCCGCGCTCGCGCTCGATGCCGACGGCGATCCGTGGATCGCGACCGCGAGCGGCGTCGAGCGGCTCGATCGCGCGCAGGATGCGTTCGTCCCGGTCGCCGGCATCCCGCACGAGGCGATCCACGCGCTCGCGTTCGCGAGCGACGGCGAGCTCTGGCTGCATCGCGTCGGGACGCTCGAGCGCTATCGCGTCGACGGCGTGGCGGCGCTCCGCTCGCTGCGCTTCGAATCGCGCGACGGCTGGCCGGCGATGACCGCGAGCGCGCTCGCCGTCGCGTCCGACGGCAGCGTCTGGGTCACCTCGCCGCGCGGGCTCTGGCGTGTCGATCCGAAGACACGCGCGATTCGCCGTTTCGACGCGAGCGACGGATTGCCGAGCCCCGAATTTCGCACCGGTGCGCTCGCGCGCGATAGCGACGGTACGCTTTACGCCGGCACCGAGGACGGCGTCGTCGCGTTCGATCCGGCGCATCTGCATTTCGATACGCCGGCGCCGCCGCTGCGGCTGCTCGGGCTCAGCGTGCGGCGCGACGGACACGTGCTCGCGCTCGACGACAGAGGAACGGTCGAGCTGCATCACGACGATCTCGACTTCACGGTCTCGGTGCGCGCGCTTTCGTACGCGAATCCCTCGTCGAATCTCTATCGCTTCAAGATGACCGGCTTCGATCCGGACTGGATCGACAGCGAGCGCGGCGAGCGCTCGTATTCGCAGCTTCCGCCGGGCTCGTACACGCTCGAAGTACGCGCGGCGAACGCCGACGGCGCGTGGAGCACGCTCGCGCCGATCGCGATCCGGGTCGCGCCGCCCGTCTGGGCGCGCACCGGCGCG
>DASZWL010000497.1:0-3791 GCA_035546695.1 Rhodanobacteraceae bacterium
GTTGCCCTTCCACGGAATGCCGCGACCGCGGTCGAGCTCGAGGATCCACTCGGCCGCGTTGTCGAGGAAGTAGCGATCGTGCGTGACCGCGACGACCGTGCCGGGGAAGTTCTGCAGGAAATGCTCGAGCCACTCGACCGACTCGGCATCGAGATGGTTCGTCGGCTCGTCGAGCAGCAGCATGTCCGGCTTCGAAAGCAAGAGGCGGCAGAGCGCGACGCGGCGCTTCTCGCCGCCCGAGAGGTTCGAAATCTTCGCGTCCCACGGCGGCAGGCGGAGCGCGTCCGCAGCAATCTCGAGCGTCCGCTCCAGCGTGTGCGCGTCACTCGTCGCGAGGATCGCCTCGAGCCGCTGCTGCTCGGCCGCGAGCTTGTCGAAATCGGCGCCTTCCTCGGCATAGGCCGCATAGACGGCCTCGAGCTTCTTCTGTGCCTCGAAGATCTCGCCGACGCCTTCCTCGACGGTCTCGCGCACGGTCTTTTCAGGATCGAGCGCGGGCTCCTGCGGCAAAAAGCCGATCTTGATGTCGGGCTGCGGCCGCGCCTCGCCGTTAAAATCGGTGTCGACGCCGGCCATGATGCGCAGCACCGTCGACTTGCCGGCGCCGTTCAAGCCGAGGAGGCCGATCTTCGCGCCCGGAAAGAATGAGAGCGAAATGTCCTTGATGATCTCGCGCTTCGGGGGAACGACCTTGCTGACCCCGATCATCGTGTAGATGTACTGCATTGCCGATGGCTCCAGAGGCACGCGCAGCCGACGGCGCTGAAGCTCGGCCGGCGTGCCGGAAAAGGCGGGAAAGCGCGGGATTATCGCCGATCCGGCCGCCAATCGCCACGCAAATGGTTGGGCCGCCGCGCACGAGCCTGTAACATCGCGAAATTCCCGCCAAGGCCGAACGGACATGTTTGCAAAGGACACGCGCATCGCCGGTTACGACGACGATCTCGCCCGGGCGATCGCCGGCGAGCGCCGGCGCCAGGAGGATCACGTCGAGCTGATCGCGTCGGAAAACTACGCGAGCCCGCGCGTGCTCGAGGCGCAAGGCTCGGTGCTGACGAACAAGTATGCCGAAGGCTATCCCGGCAAGCGCTACTACGGCGGCTGCGAATACGTCGACGTCGCCGAGCGCCTCGCGATCGAGCGCTGCAGGGAGCTCTTCGGCGCCGGCTACGCGAACGTGCAGCCGCATTCCGGATCGCAGGCGAACCAGGCCGTCTACTTCGCGCTATTGAAGCCCGGCGACACGATCCTCGGCATGTCGCTCGCTCACGGCGGACATCTGACGCACGGCGCGAAGGTCAATCTTTCCGGCAAGCTCTTCAACGCGGTGCAGTACGGCGTCGACGCGAACGGCCTCATCGATTACGACGACGTCGAGCGCCTCGCGCGGGAGCACAAGCCGAAGATGCTCGTCGGCGGCTTCAGCGCGTACTCGCAGGTCGTCGACTGGGCGCGCATGGCGGCGATCGCGAAATCGGTCGGCGCGTATTTCTTCGTCGACATGGCGCATGTCGCGGGCCTCGTCGCGGCCGGTGTCTATCCGAACCCCGTGCCGCACGCCGATGTCGTCACGTCGACGACACACAAGACGCTGCGCGGACCGCGCGGCGGCATCGTCGTCGCGAAGGGCGGCGACGAAGATCTCGAGAAGAAACTCCAGAGCATCGTGTTTCCCGGCATCCAGGGCGGCCCGCTGATGCACGTGATCGCCGCGAAGGCCGTCGCTTTCAAGGAAGCGCTCGAACCTGCCTTCAAGACCTATCAGCAACAGGTCGTCAAGAACGCGAAAGCGATGGCGAAGACGCTGATCGCGCGCGGCTACAAGGTCGTCTCGGGCGGCACCGAGAACCATCTCTTCCTCGTCGACCTGATCGGCCGCGACGTCACCGGCAAGGACGCCGAAGCCGCGCTCGGCGACGCGCACATCACGGTCAACAAGAACGCCGTGCCGAACGATCCGCGCTCGCCGTTCGTGACCTCGGGTTTGCGCCTCGGCACGCCGGCCGTGACGACGCGCGGCTACGGCGAGAAGGAGTGCATCGAGCTTGCGGGATGGATCTGCGATGTGCTCGACAGGCCGGGCGATGCGGCCGTGATCGAGAGCGTGCGCGGGAAAGTGACGGCGCAGTGCGGGGCGTTTCCGGTGTATGGCTGAAAAGACGGGATTCGGGATTCGGGATTCGGGATGCGCGAGCGATCGTGCGGCCGATGCTACCCATCTCGAATGTCGAATCCCGGATCCCGGCTCCTAGATGCATTGCCCCTTCTGCCAGCACGAAGACACCCGCGTCATCGACTCGCGCGTTTCCGACGACGGCACGACGATCCGCCGCCGCCGCGAATGCGAAGCCTGCGGCGAGCGCTTCAATACGTTCGAGACGGCCGAGATCAAGCTGCCGGCCGTGATCAAGAGCGACGGTCGTCGCGAGACGTTCGACGAGCACAAGCTGCGCGCGGGCTTCGAGCGCGCGTTGCAAAAACGACCCGTCTCGAGCGAGCAGGTCGATGCCGCGGTGCGCACCGTCGTCGAGGAGCTGCGCCGCAGCGGCGAGCGCGAGGTGCCGTCGATGCGCATCGGCGAGCTCGTCATGCGCGAGCTCAAGAAGCTCGATCAGGTCGCCTACATCCGTTTCGCATCGGTCTATCGCAGCTTTCAGGACGTGCAGGAATTTCGCGAGGAGATCGAGCGCCTCCAGCGCGATCTGCCGGCGATCGAGGGTTTGCAGCTGCCGCTGCTGCAAGCCGAGACAGCCGGAAAGCCGCGCAAATAGTTCGCCGTCCACTCTTTTGGGGCGTCATTCCCGCGAAAGCGGGAATCCACGTTGCTTTCGAACGTTCGGGGAAAATGGATTCCCGCTTTCGCGGGAATGACGACGACAATGACCGCGCCGCAATTCTCCGATATCGACGAGCGCCACATGCGTCGCGCGCTCGCACTCGCGAAGCGCGGCCTCTTCACGACGCAGCCGAACCCGCGCGTCGGCTGCGTGATCGCGCACGGCGAAGTCGTCGTCGGCGAAGGCTGGCACCAGCGCGCGGGCGAGCCTCATGCCGAAGTTCATGCGCTCCGCGAAGCGGGCGAGCGTGCGAAGGATGCGACGGCATACGTGACGCTTGAACCCTGCGCGCACCACGGGAGAACGCCGCCGTGCGCCGATGCGCTCGTCGAAGCGGGCGTCGCGCGCGTCGTTGCCGCGATTCGCGATCCGAATCCTCGCGTCGCCGACGGCGGCTTCGCGAAGCTGCGTGACGCCGGCATCGAAGTTGCAACCGGACTTTACGAAGCCGAAGCACGCGCGATCAACGAAGGTTTCCTTTCGCGCATGGAGCGCGACCGTCCGTGGGTGCGCCTCAAGATCGCCGCAAGTCTCGACGGACGCACCGCTCTCGCGAGCGGCAAATCGAAATGGATCACGAGCGAAGCCGCGCGCGACGACGTGCAGCGCTGGCGCGCGCGAAGCTCGGCGATCCTGACCGGAATTGGCACCGTGCTCGCGGACGATCCGCGTCTCACGGCCCGGCTCGCCGAGCCGCACGCGACGCCGCTCCGCATCGTGCTCGACGCGAACCTTCGCACCCCCGCGGATTCGCACGTTCTCGACGGCGCGGTTCCGACGCTCGTCGCGCACGCGAAAGACGCATCGTCAGACGACGCGCGTTTCGATCGCGTCGAACGGATCGCCGTCGACGAGATCGATGGAAAGCTCGATCTCGCCGCGATTCTTGCTGCGCTCGCGGCGCGCGAGGTCAACGAGCTTCAGGTGGAAGCGGGTCCGATACTTTCCGGATCG
>DASZWL010000498.1:0-4922 GCA_035546695.1 Rhodanobacteraceae bacterium
ACCCAGCGCCTTTGCTTCAGACATCGAAAGGCGCTGGGTCCCCGCTTTCGCGGGGACGACGAGCATTCGGAATGGCCGTATAAAGCAAATGAGCAGTCGCTACAACGCAGCAGACATCGAAGTCCTGTCAGGTCTCGAGCCAGTCAAGCGCCGGCCCGGCATGTACACCGACACCTCGCGCCCGAACCATCTCGCGCAGGAAGTCGTCGACAACTCGGTCGACGAGGCGCTCTCCGGCCACGCGAGTGAGGTCGATGTCATCGTCCATACCGACGGTTCGGTCGAGGTCTCCGACGACGGTCGCGGCATGCCGGTCGACGTGCATCCCGAAGAAGGCATTCCCGGCGTCGAGCTGATCCTGACGCGCCTTCATGCCGGCGGAAAATTCTCGAACCGCAACTATCAGTTCTCGGGCGGCCTGCACGGGGTCGGCGTCTCGGTCGTCAACGCGCTCTCGACGCGCGTCGAGGTCACGATCAAACGCGACGGCCAGATCTATCGCATGAACTTCAAGAACGGTGATCGCGCGAGCAATCTCAGCGTCGTCGGCACCGTCGGCAAGAAGCAGACGGGCACGACGCTTCGCTTCTGGCCCGATCCGAAGTATTTCGATACGCCGAAGATCTCGCTCACGAAACTCCGCCACGTGTTGCGCGCGAAGGCCGTGCTGTGCGCGGGCCTCACGGTGCGCCTCGCCGACGAGGCGACCGGCGAGAAGAACGAGTGGCACTACGAGAACGGGCTTCGCGACTATCTCGGCTCGATGCTCGGCGACACCGAGTACCTGCCGCCGGATCTTTTCCTCGGCGCGCAGCAGCGTGACGACGCGGCCGTCGATTTCGTGATCGCGTGGGTGCCCGAAGGCGAGCTGACGCAGGAAAGCTACGTCAATCTCATTCCGACGATCCAGGGCGGCACGCATGTCAATGGATTGCGCTCGGGCCTCACGAACGCGCTCCGCGAGTTCTGCGAATTCCGAAATCTTTTGCCGCGCGGCATCAAGCTCGCGCCGGAGGACGTCTGGGATCGCCTCTGTTTCGTGCTCTCGCTCAAGATGACCGATCCGCAGTTCTCGGGGCAGACGAAGGAACGCCTGTCGTCGCGCGACGCGGCCGGCTTCGTCGAAAGCGCGACGCACGATGCGTTCTCGCTGTATCTGAACCAGCACGTCGAGATGGGCGAGAAGATCGCGCAGCTCGCGATCGAGCGCGCGACGATCCGACTCAAGACCGAAAAGCAGGTCGTGCGGAAGAAGATCACGCAAGGACCCGCGCTGCCCGGCAAGCTCGCCGACTGCGCGTCGAGCGATCTCTCGCGGACCGAGCTGTTTCTCGTAGAAGGCGATTCGGCCGGCGGCTCGGCGCGGCAGGCGCGCGACAAGGATTTCCAGGCGATCCTGCCGCTCCGCGGCAAGATCCTCAACACGTGGGAAGTCGAATCGGGCAGCGTGCTCGCCTCGCAGGAAGTGCACGATCTCGCGGTCGCGATCGGCTGTGATCCCGGCAAGGACGATCTTTCGGGTTTGCGCTACGGCAAGATCATCGTCCTCGCCGACGCCGATTCGGATGGCCTGCACATCGCGACGCTGCTGTCCGCGCTGTTCCTGCGCCACTTTCCCGCGCTCGTACGCGAAGGTCACGCCTTCGTCGCGATGCCGCCGCTGTTCCGCGTCGACGTCGGCAAGCAGATGTTCTATTGCCTCGACGAAGCCGAGCGCGACGCGCTGCTCGAGCGCATCCAGCGCGAGAAGATGAAGGGCGCGGTCAGCGTCACGCGCTTCAAGGGCCTCGGCGAGATGAATCCGGCGCAGTTGCGCGAATCCGCGATCCATCCCGACACGCGGCGGCTCGTGCAGCTCACGATCGCCGACGACGACGGCACCACGAAGCTCATGGACATGCTGCTTTCGAAGAAGCGCGCGGCCGATCGAAAGGAGTGGCTCGAGACGAAGGGCGATCTCGCTTCGCTCGAAGTTTGATCCGCCGTTCCCCTTCTCCCGCTTGCGGGAGAGGGCTGGGGTGAGGGCACGCCGGTTCAACGCCCCACTTCGACTGCCCTCACCCTACCCTCTCCCGCAAGCGGGAGAGGGGAAAAGCAAAGCTGCTCCGCACAGCACAATGCCGAATGGTCCTGCGTCTGCACGCGTCGGCGTGCGAAAATACGCCGGCAATGTCGAACGCCCCCGAAGTCACGCTCGAACCCGCGGCCCATCGCATCCAGAACGAGCCGTCCGCAACGCAAATCGCGATGCAGACCGCGTTCCCGATCCTCGCGATGCTGAGCGTCTGTCACCTGCTCAACGACATGATCCAGTCGTTGCTGCCGGCGATCTATCCGCTGCTGAAGGAATCGTTCCGGCTCGACTTCGGACAGGTCGGGCTCATCACGCTGACGTTCCAGATCACGGCCTCGCTGCTGCAGCCTCTCGTCGGTATCTACACGGACAGGAAGCCGATGCCGTACTCGCTTGCGATCGGCATGGGCTGCACGCTGACCGGCCTGCTGCTGCTTTCGCACGCACCGACGTTTCCGATCCTGCTGCTCGCGGCCGCGCTGATCGGCTCGGGTTCCTCAGTGTTCCACCCCGAATCCTCGCGCGTCGCGCGCATGGCGTCGGGCGGACAGCATGGGCTCGCGCAGTCGCTGTTCCAGGTCGGCGGCAACGTCGGCTCTGCGATCGGTCCCCTCCTCGCGGCGTTCATCGTGATGCCGCGTGGGCAGACGAGCGTCGCGTGGTTCGCGATCGCGGCGCTCGTCGCGATCGCGCTTCTGACCCGCATCGGCGGCTGGTATCGCGCCAACGTGCCCGCGCATCGCGCGGTGCGCACTTCGATCGGCGCGAAGAGCCTGTCGCGCCGCACGATCGTCGTTACGATGGTGATCCTCGGATTCCTGATCTTCTCGAAGTATTTCTATCTCGCGAGCCTCTCGAGCTATTACACGTTTTTTCTGATGCAGAAATTCGGCGTGACGGCGCAAAGCGCGCAGCTGCATCTTTTCGTGTTCCTCGGCGCGGTTGCCGCGGGAACGCTCGCCGGCGGTCCGATCGGCGATCGCATCGGCCGCAAGTACGTGATCTGGGGATCGATCCTCGGCGTGCTGCCGTTCACGCTGCTGCTGCCGCACGCAAACCTCTTCTGGACGACGATGCTCACCGTGATCATCGGTCTCGTGCTCGCATCGGCGTTCTCGGCGATCATCGTCTACGCGCAGGAGCTCGTGCCGGGCCGCACCGGCGTCATCGCGGGCCTCTTCTTCGGCTTCGCGTTCGGCATGGGCGGACTCGGCGCCGCGGTGCTCGGCGAATTGGCCGACCACATCGGCATCGAAGCGGTCTATGCGCTCTGCGCGTATCTGCCGGCGATCGGCCTGCTCGCGTGGTTCCTGCCGGCGATCGAGAAGAAATAGGGCGGGCCTTGGCCTACCGTTTTTTTGTCGGGTCGGTTGGTGGGCTGAAGCCCACCCTATTCCGATTAATCGTCGTCGAGCTTCGCTGCGTAGCGGTCCTTCACGTATCTGTTGATATACGTCGTGAGACTCCGTCCGGCGCGCGCGAAGCGCTTCATCATCTCGACGTCGACGGGACCCGGCTTCGTGCTGTCGTAGCGATAGACGTCGCCGTTCGCGAACTCGATGTCGATCGCGTCGTCGTGGATCTCGTAGGCGACGACGCCGGAGCGCGTCGTGCGATCCCCGTGCCCGTAACGCGTACGCATCAGCGCTGGATCTCGACCAGCAGCACCCACGCGCTCAGCATCGCGACGAGGATCGAAAGGATGCAACCCGCCGCGACGAGACCGATGCCGGTATTCGCGTGACCGAAAAACAGCGCGAGCGCGCCCGCGACGATCGGCAACGTGCCGGCCTGATGCAACAGCATGCGCATCGGCACGAGAAACCCGCGCCCGGGAGGGCGATCGCCGATTGCACGGAACTGTGCGATGAGCGGCAGCAGCCAGACTGGAATCGCCGCAATCAAAAGCAGCGTCGCGAGATGACGCTCCGACTGCGCCGGCACCAGCGCGACGAGATCGATCACGAGCACGCCGGCGAGCACGAACAGCGTTTCGGCCGCGCGCCCGATCGCGGTCGGCAGCTGAAGGATCTGCGTCAGGTTGATCGAGAGTCCGACGAAGACGAGGCCCGCCAGCGCGCCGGCGACGCCGGCCGCGGCGGCGAAGAAATCGCTCCATCCCGGAATCGCCGACGCTTCCATCGTTTCTTCCTCTCTCAGGCGATGCAGGCTTCGAGCAGTGCGCGCAGCACGCGCTCCGTCTTCGCGGCGAGCTCGTCGCGGTACTCGAACGTATCCTCGTCCATGTAGTTCCGCTGCGCGAGCTCGAGCTGCACAGCCTCGATGCGCTCTGCGGGTCGGCCGTAATGCCGCGTGATGTAGCCGCCCTTGAAACGCCCGTTGACGACATGCGTGCGATCGCGCTGTGCGGCGAGCACATCCGTGAGCCGCGACTGCAGCGCAGGCGAGCAACTCTCGCCGCCTGCCGTGCCGAGATTGAAATCGGGCAGTTGTCCCTCGAAGAGGAACGGCACGACGCTCCGGATCGAATGCCCCTCCCAGAGCACGACGCGACCGTGCTCGGCACCGATGCGCGCGACCTCCGCCGCGAGAGCCTCGTGATAGGGACGCCAGTACGTCTCGATCCGCTCGGAAATCTCCTTCTGCGTCGGCTCCTCGCCGGCTTGGTACACGGGCTCGCCGCTGAACTGTACGACCGGGCAGAGACCCGTCGTGTTTTGTCCCGGATACAGCGAGGCGTTGTCGCGCGGCCGGTTCAAATCGATCACGTAGCGCGAATACGCCGGCACGATCATCGAAGCGCCGAGCTCACGCGCAAACGCGTAAAGACGCGAGACGTGCCAATCCGTGTCGGGCACGCGACGCGCGGACGGCGTGAGACGCGCTT
>DASZWL010000499.1:0-1797 GCA_035546695.1 Rhodanobacteraceae bacterium
GCGCTTGTGCAAAAACTTCGCCGCCTCGACGTTCGCGGCGATCATGCACTCCTCTATCAGTTTGTGCGCATCGTTGCGCTCGTACGCGCCGAGCTGCACGACCTCGCCCGAAGGCGCGAGGCGGAACTCGACCTCGCTCGACTCGAAATCGATCGCGCCGCGGCGCTGGCGCGCTTTGGCGAGGACCTTGTAGAGCTGATGCAGATGGCGAAGTTGCGGAAGCACGTCGGCGAGCTCCTCGCAAGCATCGGCGTTCCGCTCGCCGATCGCCTGCCAGACGCGCGTGTACGTCAGCCGCGCCGCCGAGCGCATCACGGCCGGATAGAACTTCGAGCGCACGACCTCGCCGCTGCGATCGACCTGCATGTCGCAAACCATGCACAAACGTTCGACGCGCGGATTCAGCGAGCAGATGCCGTTCGAAAGCGTCTCCGGCAGCATCGGCACGACGAAGCCCGGGAAGTAGACCGACGTAGCGCGGTTGTAGGCCTCCGCATCGAGCGCCGTGCCCGGCTTGACGTAATGGGAGACATCCGCGATCGCGACGACGAGCCGGAATCCGTTCGCGTTCGGCTCGGCGTGCACCGCGTCGTCGAAATCGCGCGCGTCGGCGCCGTCGATCGTCACGAGCGGCAATTCGCGGAGGTCGACGCGCCCGGCGATCTCGGCCAGCTGCACTTCCGGCGAAACGTCAGCCGCTTCGCGCAGCGCCGCCGCCGGCCATTCCTGCGGAAGTCCGTGGCTCGCGATCGCCATCTCGACGACGAGCGAAGGCGTCAACCGCTCGCCGAGCACGGCGAGGATGCGGCCCATCGGCCCGCGCTGAGCGGTCGGCTGATCGGTGATCTCGACGACGACGATCTGCCCCGAACGCGCGCCGCGCTCCTTGCCCGGTGCGATCAGCACGTCCTGATGCAGGCGGCGATCGTCGGGCGTCACGAGCACGAGACCGTTTTCCTCGATGACACGACCGACGAGACGCGGCGAGCGCCGCTCGAGCACCTCGACGATCGCGCCCTGGCGCCGCCCGCGCCGATCGACGCCGACGACGCTCGCAAGCACACGATCGCCGTGCAACACCTTGCGCATCTCGGCCGGCGAGAGATAGAGATCGTCGCCGCCCTCGTCGGGACGCAGGAAACCGTAGCCTTCGGCGTTCGCGATGACCGAGCCCGGCGTCAGATCAAGCTTGCTCGCGACGCCATAGCCGCCGCGACGGTTCTGGATCAGCTGGCCATCGCGCAGCATCGCGGCGAGGCGCTTCGTCAGCGCATCGAAATCGGGCGCGGTGTCGAGACCGAGCTCGCGCGCGATCGCCTCGGCCTTCATCAGCTGGCCGTTCCGCTCGAGGAACGCGAGGATCGCCTCGCGGCTCGGAATCGGCCGCTCGTAACGGCTCGCCTCGCGCTCGGCGAACGGATCGTGGATACCGCCAGCGGATTTCGCTTTCGCCCTGGTCTTCGCTTGCGCCGCTGCCGGCGCTGGCAGCCACTTCGGCGGCCCGGCACGGCGGCCGGGACCGCGCTTGCGCGGCGTGTCGCCGGACCGCGCTTTCGTCGTCTTCCTGCGTTTCACGGCATGCCTTCCGATTGCGCCCGCGCCAGCGTCGCCGACGCACTCGCGGAATGCAAGTCGTTGCGTTGACAAGGCCCTTCGCCGGCCAGTATCGTTCGCGGCCCCGAAAGCGCGCCCGCGCGGCGCACGCCCCTTGCCCAGGTGGCGGAATTGGTAGACGCACTAGTTTCAGGTACTAGCGGGTAAAACCGTGGAGGTTCGAGTCCTCTCCTGGGCACCATT
>DASZWL010000500.1:0-4047 GCA_035546695.1 Rhodanobacteraceae bacterium
GCGTGGTGCGCGAGCTGCTGGTGAGATCCAGGCAGCTGGAGCGGACGGCATACTCGGCCGTCGTGTTCCCGAATACGCGCGCAGCGATGTGCGCGAGCTGCTGGAGCGGCCCTATCGCATCATTTACGTGGTCCTGCCGGATCGGATCGACGTGATCGCGGTGATGCACTATCGGCTACTGTTGCCGAGCGACCTGGAGCATCTGCGCGTCGGCGAGCGCCGACGTGACCCGGAACCGTAACAAGCTCCCTCGCGCTCACGGGTCCATGTGCTCCTTCGTACTCTGCTTGGTGTGCTCGTGGCACGCTCCGGACTCGGGGCTTGATGTAGCGCCTGACGTGGTTGGTCTCGCGCTACTATCTTCCCCATGCTCCGCTTCATCTTCCTCTTCCTCCTCTACCTCGCCATCCTCTTCGGACTCGAGCTCCTGCGCCCCGTCGATGCGCACGTGATCCTGCCGTTCACTGCGGCGATCGCGAAGATCAGCGTCGGCCTCGTCGGCCTCTTCGACTCCCACGCGGTCGCGTTCGGCAAGGTGCTGCAAAGCACGTCGAACGGCTTCGCGATCTCGATCGAGCGCGGCTGCAACGGCGTTGAGGCGGTCATCATCCTCGTCGCGGCGATGCTCGCGTTTCCGGCGCCGGGGAAGCATCGCCTGATCGGCATCGGGCTCGGCTTCCTCGCGATCCAGGCGCTGAATCTCGTGCGCATCATCAGCCTGTTCTATCTGGGGCAGTGGAACCGCGTCTGGTTCGACTGGTTCCATCTTTACCTCTGGCAGGCGCTGATCGTGCTCGATGCGCTGATCGCGTTCCTGATCTGGCTGCGCTATCTGCCGCGCCCGGTGCCGTCGCCCGCGGCCGCATCCGCCTGAACGGTGCCGCGCGGGGTCGGGCTTGGTCGGGGATCACCCGGCGCGGCTTGGCTGGAGCTTAAGCTTTGCTATAGTGGCCTCGGGCCTCATAGCGCGGAGGATTCGCCATGACAGTAGCCAAGGTCATCGAGCTCAGCAGCTCGTCCAGCAAGGGCGTCGAGGACGCGGTGCAGCAAGGGCTGCACAAAGTCTCCAAGACGGTCAAGAACATCAAGAGCGCGTGGGTCAACGAGATCCGGGCGATCACGGGCGAGGACGGCACCGTGGTCGAATGGCGCGTCAACATGCGGATCAACTTCATCGTCGACTAGATGTCTCCGGCCGCGCCTGCGCGGCCGGACGACCGAGCGCGCGATGAAGAAACGCGATCTCGTCGTTGGCGTGCTCGAGGACGACGCCGACCAGGCGGCCGTCGTTGAGGGCTGGCTCGAGGAAGCCGGTTATGCGGTGCGGATCTTCCGCAACGCGTCCGAGTTCCGCCGCCGTCAGGGCGTCGAGACCGTCGATCTGCTGCTGCTCGACTGGATGCTGCCGGATACGTCCGGCATCGACGTCGTCGGCTGGGTGCGCTCGTCGACGAACAGCCGCCTGCCGGTGATCTTCATCACCGCGCGCGACAGCGAGGAAGACCTCGTGCGCGCGCTCGCGAGCGGCGGCGACGACTATGTCGCGAAGCCCGCGAAGCAGCGCGAGGTGCTGGCGCGCGTCGAGGCGCTCCTGCGCCGGCACACGGGCAGCCCCGCGCACGGCGGCGAGATCGAGCTGCCACCGTATCGCGTCGATCCCGAGCGCCGGCGCATCAGCGTCAACGGTCGCGAGATCGATCTCACGCAGCGCGAGTTCGATCTCGCGAGCTTTCTGTTCCGGCGGCAGGGTCGCATCGTCGGCCGCGACGCGCTGCTCGAGAACGTCTGGAACCTGAGCTCGGCGGTGTCGACGCGCACGGTGGACACGCACGTGAGCCGCCTGCGCAAGAAACTCGATCTCAACGGCGAGCACGGCTGGCGGCTCGCCGCGATCTATCAGCACGGGTACCGTCTCGAGCAGGTGTGATTCTCGCAACGTCGGCGATTCGGCGCCGCGCGGCGCCGGCAACGGGGGAGTCGTCATGAGGAAACCAGCCAAACCGACCGGAAGGAAAGCCGCCGGTCTTCGCGCGCGGGCGAGCGAACGCACCGCGGCGCGCGCACGCACGAACGGGAGCAGGGCCATGGCAGAGAAAAAGGGCGCCGGCGATGGCGCGGCCGATCGCAACGTCGATCAGATCCGCGACATCCTCTTCGGCGGACAGATGCGCGATTACGAGCGGCGCTTCCAGGAATTGAACCAGCGCCTCGAAGCCGAGCTCGCGCGCCTGCGCGACGCGCAGGACAAGCGGCTCGCGCAGATCGACAAGCGCATCGACGATCAGCTCGACAAGATCGGCAAGCTGCTGCGCCAGGAGATCCAGGATCGCAACCGCTCGATCGACGATCTCGAATCGCGCCTGCAGCAGGCCGCGCGGACCGCGCGCGGCGAGATTTCGGCGTCGTTCGAGGCGCACGCGCAGGAGCTCGCGGCGACCGACGAGCGCTTGCGCGGCGCCGTCGCCGACGTGCAGAAAGCGACGCACGCGCGCACTGCCGAGGCCGAAGCCGCGATGACGCGTCTCGGCGCCGAGCTCCGCGGCGAGAAGGTCGGCCGCGAGGATCTCGCCGCGCTTCTCACCGAATTCGCGCTCCGGCTCAACGGCGAATTCGACCTGCCGCCCGCGAAAAAATAGGAGAGCGCCATCACGGCCGAGCCCGCACCGATGCGCAGCGCGGATGCCGGAAGCGGCGAGCGCGCGAGCGCCGTGCCTGCGCAGCCGCAGGTTTCGGCCGGTGCGGGCGAATACGAACGGCTCCGGCGACTCCTGATCGGCGACGAGCTCGAAGCGATCGACAAGCTCGACGCGCGCGTCGACGCGCTGGATCGTAAGCAGGACGAGCTGCCCGCGCGATTGCCCGAAGCGATCCTGCGCGCGCAGGACGGCTCGGGAAGCGAGCGCATTACGGCCGCGCTCGCGCGTCCGGTCGCCGGCGCGCTCGGTACCGCCGTGCGCGAGAACCGGCAGGTCATCATCGACGTGCTGTTTCCGGTCATCGGCCCCGCGATCCGCAAGGCGATCGCCGAGGCGCTGCGCGCGCTCGTCGCCGATCTCAATCGCGCGCTCGAATCGAGCTTCACGCCGCGCGGTATCCGCTGGCGCATCGAAGCATGGCGAAGCGGCGTGCCGTATGCGGAGATCGTGCTGAAGCACACGCTTCGCTACGGCATCGATCACGTGTTCCTGATCGAGCGCGATTCGGGCCTCGTGCTCGATCGCGAATCGGCGCCGCATCTGCCGGCGCTCGACGCCGACGCGATCGCCGGCATGCTGACCGCGATCGGCGAGTTCGTGCGCGATTCGGTCGGAAGGGAGGAGGGCGGAACGCTCGACGCCGCGCGCGTCGGCGAGCATCTGCTCTGGGTCGTGCAAGGTCCGCGCGCGAATCTCGCGTGCTTCATTCACGGCGTGCCGCCGGCGCATTTGCGCGCATTGCTCGAACAGCGGCTCGAAGCGATCCACGCGAGATACGGCGACGTCGAGAGCGCCGCCGACGAGTGGCGGCATTCGCTGCAACCCGATGTGCTGATGCGCGACGCGAGCGTGGGCGACGAAGCCGCGGCGCCGCGGGCTTCGCGCTGGCCGCTCGTGCTGATCGCGCTCGCCGCGCTCTCGCTGATCGCGTGGGCGATCTTGCGCGAGCGGCGCGAGGCGTCGGCGCTGGCGCATCTTCGCGCGGAACTCTCGTCGCAGCCGGGCTTCGTGCTGACCGGCATCGACGCGCGTCGCGATGCGTGGGTGGTGCACGGGCTCGTCGATCCCGATGCGGAGCCGGTCGCCTCGTTGCTCGCGAACGCGCCGCATCCCGCGACGCTCGATGCGAACGGCTCTCTTTCGACCGCCGATACGATCGTCGCTCGGCGCGCTCGGCGCATGCTCGACGCACCTTCAAGCGTGACGACATCGGTCCGCGACGGCGCGCTCGCGCTCGGCGGCCGAGCGTCGAGCACATGGATTGCCGCTGCGCGCGAACGCGCCGGCTGGGTTCCGGGCGTGCGAAGCGTCGATTTCGCCGTCGCGCCCGAACCTGATGTGGCCGCGTCCG
>DASZWL010000501.1:0-8005 GCA_035546695.1 Rhodanobacteraceae bacterium
AACCAGATCCTCGCCTGGTGGTTCACCTTCACGCCCGACGGCCAGCAGGCCTGGTTCGGCAATGTCGGCGCGATCGATCCCGCCACGAATACGGCAACCGTCGACGCCTTGCAGACCCAGGGCGGTCGCTGGATTCCGAACTTCGATCCCTCGACCGTGACGCAACCGCTCTGGGGTCGGCTCACGTTCTCGTTCACCGACTGCAATCACGGGCGCGTCGATTTCGACTCGGGCGTCGCGGGCTACGGCGAGGGACACATGGACCTGACGCGGCTGACGCAGCCGACCGGGCTCTCTTGTCCATGAGCCTCGCCCGTCGATCCGCGCAGGCAGGTAATCGAGCGCCTCGTTTCTTGAACTCGAGCGATACCGGACGCTCCGATCGTCGGAGCGTCGGCGTACAAGGAGGACGTATGAATCGCAACTTCGCATTGCTCACAGCGGCGGCAGCGCTTGCGCTGTCCAGCCTTTCCGCACACGCCGGCTGCGTGGATCCGCGCGTCGCCGCGCAGAACGCGGCAAACTCGATGCCGCCGGTGCTGCCGGTGCCGAACGAAGCCGCGACGGTCGATCATCACAACGTCGGCGTCGTCGGCACCTGGGTCGTCAACTACACCTCGAACGGCTCGCCGGGCGGAGCCGCCTTCATCCAGTGGCACGACGACGGCACCGAGTGGGAGAACATCGACTTTCCGGTTCTCGGCGGCAACGTCTGCATGGGCGACTGGCGTCAGCTCGACAGCCGCCGCGTGCGGCGATCGCACATCGGCTGGCTGTACACCGAGGGAACGGTCAGCGGCTACTTCACCGAGACCGAGACCGACACGCTCTCGCGCAACGGCAACGCCTATACCGGCGTCAACGACATGAAGATCTACGATCTTGCGGGCAACCTGCAGGTCGAGCTGCCGGGCACGTCGGACGCGGTGCGCTTTTCGCCGTGAAGATTCGCAGCTTGACGCGCCGCGCGCTCGCCGGCTAAAGCGACACGCCGGCCAGCGCGGCGAGATCGCGGCGCGTCGCATTACCGGCGATGCCCGCGCGATCGAGATCGGCGAGGCCCTGCTTGGCCAGAAGCACGGCCTCGCCGCCTCGACCGCGCTGCCGGAGCACGCGGGCTTTGACGAGCGCCGCACGCGCGTAGTACTGCAGAAGCTCGAGCCGCGCATCGCGCGCGGCGAGAATCGCTTCGGACTCGGCGAGCGCGGCATCGGCGTCGCCGGCATCGCCGAGCGCGCTCGCAAGCCCGGCGCGATACTGCACGACGACGGCCTGGGTCGGCGGATACCTGCGCGACGCGAGCTCGAACGCACGCCGCAACGCGACGGCTGCTTTTGCATGCTCGCCGAGGCTCGAATACGTCTCGGCGAGCGCGCGTAGCACGAACGTGAGCTGGTACGCGTCGGCGCCCATGATCGCCTCCATGCGCGCCAGCGCTTCGACCTGGGCTTTCTGCGCTTCGGCGCGACGACCCTGCGCGTTGAGCGCGCGGCCCCATTCGCTCTGCGAGTACCAGACGAGCCCGTCGCCGTCGCCGGAGGACGCGCGCCGCAGCGCGAGCGCTTCGCGCAGCGACGCCTCCGCCTCGTCGGCACGACCGAGGTCGATCAGCGTGTCGCCGCGCGTCGCGAGCATCTGCGCGCGCTCGATGCGCGCGTCGTCCGGAAGCGCGGCGGCTGCGCGGTCGAGCGCCGCGAGCGCGGCTTCGAGATGGCCGTCGTCCTGTTCGACGTTCGCCATGCGCGAGTGGAGCGCAGCGAGCATCGCGTGGCGCGGGCCCAGATGCTTTTCGGCGAGCGCGATCGCTCGCTCGAACTCGGCGAGCGCGTTCGCGTGACGGTCGCGGCGCTTCTCGATCTGCGCGGACCAGTTGAGCACGTCGATGAGCCGCGGCGAGTCCGCGCCGGCGACGCGCTCGACGCGCGCGAGAAGGCTCTTCGCGAGCGGCTCGGCCTCGTCGTCGCGGCGCGCCTGGCTCAGCGTCGCCAGCAGATGCATTTCGGCCTGCAGCGTGTCGAGATGGTCGGGGCCGAGCGATGCCTCGAACGTCGCGTGCGCGCGGCGCACCGTTTCGAGCGCGGCGTCGACCTTGCCCGCGCGGAGCAGCGCATCAGCCCGCCAGATCTGAAGGCTCGCGGCCGCGAGTCGATCCTCGCGCGAGCCCGCCTCGAGCCGCGCGATCGCCGATTCGACGAGCGCGAGGCCTTCGGCCTGACGACCCTGCCGCATCGCGATGCTGCCGAGCCAGCCGTCGAGGCGCGCCGCGTCGCTCGTGCCGTCGCGCGACGCGGCGCGCGCTTCCTCGAGAAGCGTCCGACCCTGCCCGAGATCGCCGAGATTCATCGTCGCCTCGCCGAGCACGCCGAGCAGCGAGGTGCGCAGCGCAGGCTGATCGGCAAGCTCGCTGCGCGCGCGGAGCACGCCGTCGGCGACGAGCTCGCGCGGCGAGCGCGCGTTCGCGCCTGCGCGCGCGAGCGGATCCTGCTCGCGGAAAAGCCGCACGAGGAAGTCGGCGACGCGCGTCGCGCGCACGCTTTCGGCGTCGGCGCGATTCGCCTGCCAGAGCGCGGCGCCGAAACCCGTCGCGAGCGCGAGCGCCGCGATCGCCGACGCCGCGACCGCAAGCCGATGCCGCGCGACGAACTTGCGCGCGCGATAGGCGCGCGTCGGCGCGCGCGCCCGCACGGGCCGCGCGGCGCGAAAGCGGCGCAGATCGTCGGCGAGCGCGGCGACGGAGCCGTACCGCTCGCGAGGATCGGCGCGCGTCGCCTTGCCGACGATCGCGTCGAGATCGCCCGCAAGCTCGCGCACGCCGGGCGCGCTCGCCGCGAGCGATTCGACGTCGCGCGCCGCCGCTAGCGTCGCGAGGTTCGCTTCCCGCCGCGAAGGCGGGAGCGTGCGCGCGAGCAGGCGGAACAGCACGAGACCGAGCGAGAACACGTCGGTCGCAGTCGACACCGTTTCGCCGCGGCACTGCTCGGGCGCCGCGTACGCGAGCGTCAGCGCGGGCTGCACGGTCTCGACGCCGGAATCGTCGAGCAGCTTGGCGACGCCGAAGTCGAGCAGCGTCGGCGCGCCGCCGGCCGAGACCAGGATGTTCGACGGCTTGATGTCGCGATGCACGACGAGCTGGCGGTGCGCATGATCGACCGCATCGCAGACCTCGAGAACGAGGTCGATGCGCGCGGCGACGTCGAGCGCGCGCGCATCGCACCATGCGTCGATCGGCGCGCCGTCGACGTACTCCATGACGAGATACGGCGCGCCGTCCGCGCCGCGGCCTGCGTCGAGGAAGCGCGCGATGCGCGGATGCGCGAGCCGCGCGAGCGCGCGTTGCTCGCGCGCGAAGCGCTCGGCGAGCCCGACGCGCGCGAGCCGGATGAACTTGATCGCGACGCGCTGCTCGACCGCGCCGTCGCAGCGCTCGGCGAGCCAGACTTCGCCCATGCCGCCCGCGCCGAGCGGCGCTGCGAGCCGGAACGCGCCCGCGCGATCGCCGGCCGCGTGCGCGGCGAACGGCGGCGGCGCGGCCTCGTCGCGCAGCTTCGAGAATCCCGCGAACACGCGACCGAGCGCTTCGAGCCGCGCGGCTTCGGCCGCGTCGAGCGCGGACGTTTCGGCGCCGCCGGCGAGGCCCGCGCCGTCGACGAGACGTCCGATCAATCCGTCGAGCGCGCGCTCACGGGTCATGCGGTGCATCCAGCGTGACGATCATCTTCTTCAATACGCGGTTGAGCTTGACCCGAACGCCGTCGGGCGTTTCGCCGAGCTCGCCCGCGATCTCGACGAAGCTCATGCCGAACTCGAAGCGCATCGCGACGAGACCCCGATGCTCGGGCGGGAGCTTCGCGAGCGCCTGCTCGTAGGCGAGGAGATTCTCGCGGCCGACGAGGCTTTCGAGAGCCGAGCCGCGATCGACGAGCTCGTCCTCGACATCCTCGACCGCGACCGCGTGGCCCGGCAGCGCTTGCACGCCGAGCGTGCGGCGCACCGCGTTGAGCAGGATCTGGCGCAGGTAGGCGAAGAACGCGCCCGGATGCGCCGATTCGAACGCGTCGACGCGGCCGAGCGCGCGCATCAGCGCGACCTGCACGAGATCGTCGGTTTCGACCGCTCCGCGCGCCGCGCGCGGGACGCGGCCGCGCGCCCAGCGCTCGAGCAGCGGCATCACGCGGCGCATGAGCTCCTCGCGCGCGGCGTCGTCGCCGCCGCGGATGCGGTTCAGCAACAGCTGCGTCGTGTGCGGAGAAGGATCGCCGGCTCCCCGCGCCGCATCGATGACCTCGCTCATGCGCCGATCTTACGCCGCGCGGCGAGCCGCGCGTTCGGTTTCCGCCGGAACGCGGATTGGAGGGATCAGGAATCCAGGGAGGAGAAGCCTCGTGAACCGTTCTGCCGTCGTTTCGCGCTTCGCCGCGATGCTCGCAATGTTGCTCGCGCTTGCCGCGCCCGCCTCTGCCATCGAGTTCTGCGCCGATTCGGTCGCCGGGATCGACGCTGCGCTCGAATATTTCGAGGAGCACGACGAGGACACGATCGTGCGCATCGCGCAGGGCGATTACACGATCGAGCCGAGGATCGTGAACCCCGATGCCGATCTCGTCATCGCCGGCGGCTACGTCGACGACACCTGCCAGTCGCGCTCGTACGATCCCGCGCTAACGGTGCTGCGACCGCGCGGCGAGCCCCACATCACGTTCGGCGCGGAGAATCTCGAGATCGGCTCGATCATGGTCCGCGGCGCGAGCGAGGACGTGACGCTCATCGCGAGCGGCACCGCCTTCGCCAACGGCGTGCTGCGCATGACGCGGACGCGCATCGAGGGGCCGATCGCCGGCGGCGTCACGCTTCTCGGCGAGGAAGTCCACGTCAACGAATCGATCGTCGTCGGCGCGGGCAGCGGCGATGCATTTACCGGGCTCTGCGCGGTCAACGTGATCGGACCCGACGACGGCGACGATCTCGTCGTGATCCAGCATTCGACGATCGCGAACAATCCGGCCGCGGGCGTCTGCATCGGCGACTACTTCGCGAACGACGACGACGAATTTTCGGTCTGGATCGACAACAACATCCTCTGGGGCAACAGTCCGGTCGATCTCGATATCAGCGCGACTTCGCGCTACGTCGCGCGCAACAACATCGTCGGCGGATTCCTCGGCGAGTTCGGCCCCGACGATCCCGGGGCGTCGGGCGGCACGATCACCGCCGAGCCGCTGTTCGTCGACGCGGCAGCTCTCGATTTCCGCCTGCAGGACGCATCGCCCGCGATCAACTCGGGACGCACGGCGACCTTCGACGGGATTCCGCAGTTCGACATCGTCGGCAACCCGCGCTGGATCGGACCCGCGCCCGACCGCGGCGCATACGAATCGTCGATCGACGGCACCGAAGTGCTCACCGTCACCGACGACAGCGATCTCGGCACGCCGGGCACGCTGCGCTGGGCGCTGACGCAGGCGAACGCGAATCCGAACGTCTCGACGATCCGCTTCGATATCGCGGGAGCATGTCCGCGCATCATCCTGCTGTCGGGCGAGTTGCCGGAGATCGTGACGCCGATCGTCATCGACGGCTTCTCGCAGCCGGGCAGCCATCCGAACACGGGTGGTTTCACCACCGGCGAGGGCACCGACGCGGTGCAGTGCGTCCGGCTCGGCACCGTCGCGAATCAGTACGGACTGCGCGTGCCGCCCGGCAGCGCGGGGCGGCTCAACGTGAGCGGCATCGCGCTCGGCGGGTTCCTCGACACCGCGATCTCGATCGAAGGCGGCACGGGCTCCTCGCTCGCGGGCGTCGACATCTACGGCGTGCAGCCGATCGGCCTCTTCGTCGGCGGCACGGCCGAGGCGACGCAGATCGGCGGCCCCGATCCCGCGCAGAAGAACGTGTTCCGCGGATCGAGCGGCTGGAACATCGCGCTCAATCCCGGCAGCGCGCATGCGATCGTCGAGAACAACCTGATCGGGCTCAATCCCGACGGCAACTCGGCGCGCGACGACAACGGCGTCGGCATCGGCATCAGCGGCAGCGACAACACGATCCGCGGCAACGCGATCGCGGGCACGACGAGCGGCATCGCGATCTTCGACGGCGACCGCAATTACATCCATCACAACACGTTCGGGCGCAAGGTCGGCTTTCACCTCTGCGGCCTGCCGCCGCTGCCCGCATGCGATCTCGATCTGCAGAACGCGAGCCACGGCGTGCTGATCCAGGGCGACGCGAACGACAACGTGATCTCGGCCAACCAGATCGCGAACAGCGGCGGCGCGGGCATCCGCGCGACGGGCGGGCTGCGCAACTTCTTCCTCGGCAACGGCATCTGGAACAGCGCGGGGCTCGGGGTCGACCTCAACGCCGAGGGCCGCGATCCGTTCGACAACGACGGCGATCCCGGCGCGGGCGCGCTCGCCAATCGCGGGCTCAACGCGCCGGCCTTCGTCGAGGCGAGCGGCGGATCGCGCAGGGGGCGCGTGCTCGGCGTGCTGTCGTCGACGAACGGCACTTACGTCGCGCAGGCTTACGCGTCGTACGACTGCGCGAACGATCGTCCGCAGGCGCGCTTTCCGATCGGCTCCGCGATCCTGACGATCACGGGCGCGGCGCCAGGCGAAAGCGCGCTCGCGCTCGTCGACGTGCCTGTGCATGCGCCATCGACGCTGTCGCTCGGCGGCCTCGCGATCACCGCGATGGTAAGCCAGGTCGACGCGGGCGGTTACGGCAACACGTCGGAGCTTTCGTTCTGCGCGACGTACGAAGACGACACGATCTTCGAGGACGATTTCGACTGACGCGCGCAAGAAAAAAGCCCCGCGCTCTCGCGCGGGGCTTTCGGTGTCGCGTGGAGCGGATCGCGCGGTGCGATCAGAAATCCATGCCGCCGCCCATGCCGCCCATGCCGCCGCCGTGGTTGTGCGGCTCTTCCTTCTTCGGCGCCTCGGCGACCATCGCCTCGGTCGTGATCATGAGGCCGGCGATGGACGCTGCGTTCTGCAGTGCCGTGCGCGTGACCTTGGTCGGATCGAGGATGCCGAACTCGATCATGTCGCCGTACTCGCCGGTCGCGGCGTTGAAGCCGAAGTTGCCCTTGCCGTCGGCGACGCGGTTCAGCACGACGCTCGGCTCATCGCCCGAGTTCGTCACGATCTCGCGCAACGGTGCTTCCATCGCGCGCTTGGCGATCACGATGCCGTGGTTTTGGTCTTCGTTGTCGCCCTTGAGCTTGGCGATGCCGGCGAGCGCGCGAATCAGCGCGACGCCGCCGCCCGGGACCACGCCTTCCTCGACGGCCGCGCGCGTCGCGTGCAGCGCGTCCTCGACGCGAGCCTTCTTCTCCTTCATCTCGACTTCCGTCGCGGCGCCGACCTTGATGACGGCAACGCCGCCGGCGAGCTTCGCGACGCGCTCCTGCAGCTTCTCGCGATCGTAGTCCGAGGTTGTCTCCTCGATCTGCGTCTTGATCTGCTTGATGCGCGACTGGATCGCGGCGGCTTCGCCCGCGCCGTCGATCAGCGTCGTGTTCTCCTTCGAGATGACGACCTTCTTCGCGCGGCCGAGATCCTTCAGCGTCGCCTTCTCGAGCTGGAGGCCGACTTCTTCCGAAATCACCTGGCCGCCCGTCAGAATCGCCATGTCCTCGAGCATCGCCTTGCGACGATCGCCGAAGCCCGGCGCCTTGACCGCGGCGACCTTGACGATGCCTCGGATCGTGTTGACGACGAGCGTCGCGAGCGCCTCGCCCTCGACTTCCTCGGCGACGATCAGCAGCGGCTTGCCCGCCTTCGCGACGCCTTCGAGCACCGGAAGGAGCTCGCGCACGTTCGAGATCTTCTTGTCGTGCAGCAGGATGTACGGATCTTCGAGCTCGACCTGCTGGCTCTGCTGGTTGTTGATGAAGTACGGCGAGAGATAGCCGCGGTCGAACTGCATGCCTTCGACGACGTCGAGCTGGTTGTCGAGACCCGAGCCTTCCTCGACCGTGATCACGCCTTCCTTGCCGACC
>DASZWL010000502.1:0-3933 GCA_035546695.1 Rhodanobacteraceae bacterium
TTCGACGTGACGCCCCGATGCGAGTGCCGTTCCCACTCTCCCGCTTGCGGGAGAGGGTCGGGGTGAGGGCAAGCGGATTCGACGCCACAGGCTGATGTTCGTCAGGCGCCCCACTCCGAATGCCCTCACCCTGCCCTCTCCTGCAAGCGGGAGAGGGAAAAACGAGAACGTCGCGCGTCGCGTTTCTGCTAGCCTCGTTCGAAATGAACGCCGGCAACGACGACACCGACGACGCGCGCCTGTTCCGCGATGCGATCGGTCGCGTTCGTCCTTTGAAGCGCGCCATCGCGCCGCCGCCGCGACGACCGCGGCCCGCGCCGGACGCCGCGCAATCCGAACGCGACGAAGCGGCCGTGCGCGACGAGCTGCTCGTGCACGCGATCGACCCGACCGCGATCGAGGTCGGCGAGGAGATCCATTACCTCAAACCGGGACAGCCGCAGAAATTGCTGAAGCGCCTGCGCCGCGGCGACTTCAGCGTGCAGGCCGAGCTTGATCTCCACGAGATGACGATCGCCGTCGCGCGCGAGGCGATCCGCGCGTTTCTCGACGAAGCGATCGCCGAGCGCGAATTCTGCGTGCGCATCATCCACGGCAAGGGACTGCGCTCGCGCGCCGACGGCCCGGTGCTGAAGCGCCTGACCGCCGCGATGCTCGCGCGTCGCAAGGACGTGCTCGCCTACGCCTCCGCGCGGCCCGCGCAAGGCGGAACCGGCGCCGTGATCGTGCTGCTCGCCGGCGCCTGAGCGAGTGCGAGATCAGCCCTCGTCGTTCTTGAGCCGTGCGGGCTTCTTCGGGTAGTTGACCCAGACGACCGACGCATGCCGCCGGACGGCCCACTCGTTGACCGCGATGACCTTGCCGAGATCAATGTCCTCGTCCATGCGGCTTCGCGAGAAGCCGTTCGGGCCGGGCGTGGTCGCGCATCCCGAAAGCGCGAGAAACAGGACCGCTACTGCCGCTGCCGTTAGCGTTTTCATCGTGTCCTCCGCATCGTCACGCGGCGCCACGCGACGATTCGCAGACGCCGCAGCCGGACTATAGCGCCGTCGCGCGGAACGGAATCGCCGTTGGTCGTGCTTTCCGCGCGTCTCGCCGGTTTCAGTCGGCAGCGACAACCGGATCGCAAAGCTCGCGCAACACGACGGTCGCGAAGGATCCGGCCGAAAGCTCGAATTCGAGCACGAGCGAGCCGTCGTACTCATATTCGTGCTTCAGACCGCCGACTGGCAGGCGCAACGCTCGTCGTTGCTGAACGAGACCGGCCTTCGCGAGACCGTCCGCGAGATCGCCGAACGGCGCGATCGCGTGCTGCTCGATCTCACGCACGCGTCCGCTCGTGCGAAGCTCGCCGGCGCCCCAGAGCGGGCCGGTCGGATCGATGTCGAACGCCGCGAGACGGCGCGCGAGCTCGTCGGTCAGTGGCTCGGGACCGAAAATCGAATGCGTGCCGGCGAGCATCCAGACTTCACCGTCGAGCGCGCGATCCCAATTGCCCTCGCCGACGCGTTCGGCGAGCACCGCGTTGAACAGCAGCGAGCGAGCGGCCGAGAGCGCGAATCCGGCTTCCGCGCGCGGTAGCCTGCGGCCGGCGAACAGCTCGCGAGCGCGCGCGATGTTGCCGTCCTCGCGGCCGAAGCGCTGCTCGCCGAAATAATTCGGAACGCCGCGTGTGCGGATCGCATCGATGCGTTGCTCGGCGACGTCGCGCGAACCGTCGACGTCGCGCACGCGAATGCGAAAGCGGTTGCCGCGATGGCTGCCGCGCTTCAGCTTGCGCTCGTGACGCGTCGCGGACAAAACGCGTACGCCCGGAATCGCGAGCGCGGACCAGTCGGGATCCGCGCGTCCCGGCAGATGGACCGAGAAGCTCTGCCGCGTGACCGCGTGCCGATCCTTGAGTCCCGAGTATCCGATCGCAACCGCCGCGACGCCGGCTTTCTCGGCGAGACGCCGTGCGACCCATTCGGTGTTCGCACCGGTCTTCTCGATGCGAACGAACGCGTGCTCGCCGGCGCCCGAAGGCTCGAAGCCGAGAACCTCGTCGACGAAGAAATCTTCGGGCTCGGTGCGCAGTTTGCCCGCGAGCAGCGGACCGCCGTGCGCGAACGGAAGCGGCGCAACCACAGCGGCCGCCATCACGCCGGATCCGAATCGAGCTCGAGCCGGCGCACGAGCGCCTCGAGTTCCGGAGCCTCCGGCGCGACGGTCAGCGGCTCGCGACGGCGCACGAGCAGCACGACCGCGAGCGCCGCGATGCCTTCGCCGCGGCCGGTGAATCCGAGCTTCTCGCTCGTCGTCGCCTTCACGTTGACGTGGCCGAGCGGGCAATCGAGATCGGTCGCGAGGTTGCGCCGCATCGTCGCGACGTGCGGCGCGATCTTCGGCTTCTCGCAGACGACCGTCACGTCGGCATTCGCGAGCGCATAGCCGTGCTCGGCGATGAGGCCGGCGCAATGCAAGAGGAAATGCCGGCTCGACGCATCCTTCCAGCGCGGATCGTCCGGCGGAAAGTGATGCCCGATGTCGCCAAGCGCGAGCGCGCCGAGGATCGCATCGCAGAGCGCGTGGATGATGACGTCGCCGTCCGAATGCGCGACGAGCCCGAGATCGTGCGCGATGTGAACGCCGCCGAGCACGACGTGATCGCCGGGGCCGAATGCGTGGACGTCGATGCCTTGGCCGATGCGCATGGTTGAAGAGCCGGGATTCGGGATTCGATAAAGCATACGTCGTCCTCGCGAAAGCGGGGACCCAGCGCCTTCGGCGGCTGGAGCAAAGACGCCAGGTTCCCGCTTTCGCGGGAACGACGAGGGATTAGGCGCCGTTCGCGTGAAAGGGGGGATCCAGTGCCTTCGGCGGCTGGCGCAAAGGCCAGGTTCACGCTCTTGCGGAAACGACGATCGGAATCATCGCCTCAGTAGATACGCCGCCAGCGCAAGATCCGCCGCCGTCGTCACCTTGATGTTGTCCTCGGCGCCCTCGACCAGCAGCGGTCGGTGACCCGCGCGCTCCATCGCCATCGCTTCGTCCGTGACGGCGATGCCATCGAGCTCGGCGGCTTCGAGCGCGCGCATCAGCTCGCCGCGGCGAAACATCTGCGGCGTCAGCGCACGCCAGAGCGACTCGCGCGATTCGGTCGCGATCGCGCGCCGCTCGCCATTGCCGCGCTTCAGCGTGTCGCGCACCGGCGCAGCGAGCAGCGCACCGCCGGCCGCGACGCCGCGCGCGACGAGCATCGCGACGTCGTCGGCCGCGATGCATGGACGCGCCGCGTCGTGGACGAGTACGAAATCGTCGTCGCCGACGTCCGCCGGAAGCGCACGCAGGCCCGACAGCACCGAGCCGCTCCGCTCCGATGCGCCGGTCGCCGTGCGCACCGGCTTGCCGCGCACGGCGTCGATGCCGGGCCAGTACGGATCGCCGTCTGCGAGCACGACCATGAGGCCCGCGATCTCGCGGCACGCGGCGAGGCGCTCGAGCGTGCATTCGAGCATCGGCTTGCCGGCAAGCGGCAGGTATTGTTTCGGAATGTCGGAGCCGAACCGGCGGCCGCTGCCGGCGGCCGGGACGATGCACCAGAGGCGGTCAGTGTCCGCCATCGCCGTTGGGCTTCGCGGCGTCGGCGGGCTCGACGACCTGATAGAACGTCTCGCCCGGCTTGACGAGCCCGAGCTCGGAGCGTGCGCGCTCCTCGATGGCCTCGTCGCCGTGCTTGAGATCGTCGACCTCGGCCGAGAGCGTTTCGTTGCGCGTCTTCAGCTTCGCGTTTTCGGCCTTCTGCTCCTCGACGCGATGCTTCAGCTGCCAGACCTGGCGCATGCCGCCCTGCCCGGTCCATAGCTTGACCTGCAGCGCGATCAGCAGGATCAGGAGGATCAGGGCGGCGTAACGCAGCAACGAAGTACGGCCTCAGCGCGCGAAGTTCGGCAG
>DASZWL010000503.1:0-1917 GCA_035546695.1 Rhodanobacteraceae bacterium
TTCCGTCCGGCGCGAACGCGATCGGTCTCGCGGAAGTCGGCGTCGTGCCGAACGCTGCAGGTCAGCACGCGCTGGCGATGCTCGCCGAGCCGCGCAAGGGTTACGTTCTTTATGGCTGCGAGCCGCCGGAGGATTTCGCCGACGGCAAGCTCGCGCTCGATGCGCTTTCGAAAGCGGGCAACGTCGTCGCGTTCGCGCATTACGCGAGCGATGCGCTGAAGCGTGTCGCGAGCGTGATTCTGCCGATCGGGCTCGTTCCGGAGATCGACGCGACGCTCGTCAACGTCGACGGAACGGAGCAGCGCGTCGCGCCGGCGACGAAACTCCGCGGCGACGCGCGTCCGGGCTGGAAAGTGCTCCGGGCGATCGGCGCCGCGCTCGCGCTGCCGGGTTTCGAGTTCACCGAGATCGCAGAAGTGCGCTCTGCGATCGCCGATGCGCGCAAAGGCGCAAAGCCGAATACGGAAGCAAAGAAAGGCATGGCATCCGTCGCGGCGAGCGCGTCGACGAAACCCGGCGACGGCAGGACGTTCGAGCGCATCGCGACGACGGCGATCTATCGCGCCGATTCGGTATTGCGCCGCACGCCTTCATTGCAGGCGCATCCGCTGACACGCGGCGCGCTCGCGGTGCTGAATCCCGAAGACGCGCTCGCGCTCGGCCTCGGCCATGGCGCGACCGCGCGCGTTGCCGGCGTCGCGTTGCCGGTCGAGATTTCGAAGCGCGTGCCGCGCGGCGCGGTCTGGATCGAGGCGGGCTACGCCGAGACCGCGGCACTGCCGCCGTACGGCGCGACCATCGACATCATGAAGGCGTGACGACGACATGCACTGGATCATCGACGCCTACCACTGGAGCGCGAGCTACTTCCCGACGCTGACGATGGCGATCGGGCTGCTGCTGTTCCCGCTCGTGCCGCTGATCATCGCGGTCGCGATGTACGTCTGGTGGGAGCGCAAGGTCATCGGCTGGATGCACGTGCGCATGGGACCGAACCAGGTCGGCCCGCTCGGACTCGCGCAGACGTTCGCCGACGTGTTCAAGCTCCTGCTGAAGGAAGTCATCTATCCGACGAACGCGAACCGCGGGCTCTTCCTGCTCGCGCCGCTCTGGGCGCTCGTGCCGGCGTTCGCGGCGTGGTCGGTCATTCCGATCGCCGATCACGTCGCGTGGTCGAACGCGAACGCGGGATTGCTGTTCCTGCTCGCGATGACGTCGATGGGCGTCTACGGCATCATCATCGCGGGCTGGGCCTCGAACTCGCGCTACGCGATGCTCGGCGCGATGCGCTCGGCGGCGCAGGTCGTCAGCTACGAGATCGCGATGGGCTTCTCGCTGATCAGCGTCTTGATCCTCGCTGGCAGCCTCAATTTCTCCGACATCGTCAACGCGCAGGCCGGGCGCTTCGGATTCCTCAACTGGTTCTGCGTGCCGCTGCTGCCGATGTTCATCGTCTACTTCGTCTCCGGCGTCGCCGAGACGAACCGCGCGCCGTTCGACGTCGCCGAAGGCGAGTCCGAGATCGTCGCCGGATTCCACGTCGAGTATTCGGGCGCGCCGTTCGCGGTGTTCTTCTTGACCGAATACGCGAACATGATTCTCGTGTCGTTCCTCGCGCCGGTGCTGTTCCTCGGCGGATGGACGAGTCCGATCCAGGGTTGGGTGAATGCCGACGTGCATTGGACCGTCGACTGGATCTGGAAGGGCGGCTGGGTCTGGCTTTTCCTGAAGATGTTCTTCTTCGCGACCGCGTACATCTGGTTCCGCGCGACGTTCCCGCGCTACCGCTACGACCAGATCATGCGGCTCGGCTGGAAGGTGTTCATTCCGATCACGATCGTCTGGGTGTTCGTCGCGGGCTGCTTCAAGTATCTCGGCTGGTTCCCGCTCGGCTGATATCGACCATGAATCGCATCT
>DASZWL010000504.1:0-2013 GCA_035546695.1 Rhodanobacteraceae bacterium
CTCCTGCCGATGCAGAGCGCGGCCGGACACGCCGTCACGACGATCGAAGGCCTCGCCGGCGACACGTTGCATCCGGTGCAGGCGGCATGGATCGAGGAAGACGTGCCGCAATGCGGCTATTGCCAGGCCGGCCAGATCCTCGCGGCGGTCGATCTGCTGCAACGCAAGCCGAAGCCGGGAGAAGAAGACATCGCGTCGATCACGAATCTCTGCCGCTGCGGCACGTATCCGCGCATCCGACGCGCGATCCTGCGCGCATCCGAAGCGATGCAGGCGGCGAAGAAGTGAGCGGCATCGATCGCGGACGAAGGCGCTTCATCCGGGTCGCGCTGACCGCCACGGGCGCGCTCGTCGTCGGCGTGCGCCTCGCGCTGGCGGACGACGACGTTCCGGCCGAGTTGCTTGGCGACGACCTGACGCAGCTCGGTCCGTTCGTGCGCATCGAGCGCGACAACCAGGTCGTGATCGGCGCGCGCGGCTGCGAGGTCGGCCAGGGCGTCATCACCGCGCTGCCGATGCTGATCGCCGAGGAGCTCGACGTCGACTGGTCACAGGTGCGCGTGATCCAGCTGCCGTACGGCTACATCGAGACCGACAAGGGACCGTCGAACAAATATGGTGATCAAAGCGCCGGCGGCAGCACGAGCGTGCCGGATGCCTGGAAGGAATTGCGCGAAGCCGGCGCGACCGCGCGCTGGCTGCTGGTGCAGGCCGCCGCGCGTGAGTGGAATCTTTCGGCGGACCAACTGCGCACCGAATCGGGGGAGGTCATCGCGCCGGACGGACGCAAGCTGAGCTACGGTGCGCTCGCGCGGAGCGCCGCGTCGATCGATCCGCCGGCCGAGCCGCCGCCGCTCAAGAAACCGGACGAGTTCCGCATCATCGGCAAGCCGACGCGCGTCGTCGACGCGCGCGACATCGTAACCGGCCGCACGCGCTTCGGCATCGACGCGTACTTCGCCGGTGCGCTGACCGCGGTGATCCTGCGCTCGCCGTATCTCGACGGAACGCTCGACACGCTCGACGACAGCGAAGCGCGCCAGGTCGCCGGCGTGCGCGACGTGATCCACATTCCTGGCCCCAAGCCTGACGAGCCGTTCTCGGGACCGCTCGCCGACGGCGTCGCCGTGCTCGCCGAAAACACCTGGGCCGCGATCCGCGGCCGCAACGCGCTGAAGGTCACGTGGAAACAGGGGCCGTGGTCGAAGGAATCGACGGGCGCGCTCGCCGCGAAGGCGAACGAACTGCTCGACAAAAATGAAGACGGCGTCGCCGTGCGCCGCGACGGCGACATGGAAAGGCCCGCAAAGCAGGCGCGCTACAAGGTCGGGGCGCGCTACGAGATGCCGTTCCTCGCGCACGCGACGATGGAGCCGCCCGGCGCGCTGATCGATCTCAAGCAGGATTCGGCGCTTTTGATCGCGTCGTTGGAGAATCCGGACGGCGCGTCCGAGACGATCAACCGCCTCACCGGCATCCCGCGCGCGGCGATCGACGTGCGCATGACGCGTGCCGGCGGCGGATTCGGCCGTCGGCTCGAAAACGACTTCGTCGCCGAGGCCGTGCTCGTCGCGAAGGCGGCCGGCAAACCGATCAAGCTGATGTGGACGCGCGAGGACGATCTGCAGCACGATTTCTATCGTCCGTTCGGCGTGCACGCGCTCGCGGCGACGCTCGATCGCAGGAAGAAGGTCACGAGCTGGACGCACCGGTGCGCCGCGACGCCGCGCCCGTATCGCGAGAACGGACGCAAGCGGCGCATCTTCGACGGCTGCCTGGAGCCCGACGACTTCCCGGCCGGGCTCGTCGCGAATCTCGATAAAACGTTCTTCGCCGTGCCGTCCGGCATGCCGCGCGGCTGGTGGCGCGCGGCGCTGCACACGTTCCACGCATTCTCGGTGCAAAGCTTCATCGACGAGATCGCGATCGCGACGAAGCAGGATGCCGTCAAGCTCCGTCTCGCGATGCTTGGCGAGCCGCGACAGATTCCATATTCGGGACACGGCGGCCCGG
>DASZWL010000505.1:0-5062 GCA_035546695.1 Rhodanobacteraceae bacterium
CTGCTCGACTGGATCGCGACGAAGCCCGAGCTCGACGCGAAGCGCGTCGCGGTCTACGGCGGCTCGTACGGAGGCTACATGGTGCTGGCGTCGATGACGCACTATGACGATCGCCTGCGCGCCGGCGTCGACATCGTCGGCATCTCGAACTTCGTGACGTTCCTTGAGCATACCGAGAGCTACCGGCGCGATCTTCGCCGCGTCGAATACGGCGACGAGCGCGATCCGAAGATGAAGGCGTTCCTCGCGAGGATCTCGCCGACGACGAACGCGAAGAAGATCACGATCCCGCTGTTCGTCTCGGCCGGCGCGAACGATCCGCGCGTTCCGGCGAGCGAAGGCCGGCAGATCGCCGACACCGTGCGCTCGAACGGCGGCGACGTCTGGTTCCTCGAATTCAAGGACGAGGGTCACGGCTGGAGGAAGAAGACGAACGTCGACTACTTCCGCGCGGCGACGATGATGTTCTGGAAGAAATATCTGCTCGACGAATCCTGAGGCCGCGCGCCGCTCACGATCGGCGGCGCCACGTCTGGATGCCGCCGACCGCGAAGCACGCGAGCGCCGGCCAGAACGTGAAGAAGAAGAGGAGTCCCGGCCCGATCGGATTCGGGTTCGGATCGGGCCAGAGGCCGATCGACGCGAGCAGGATGATCAGCAGCAGCGGCCCCCAGCCGAAGGCGACGAGCGCAAGCCCGGCCTTGCTCCAGCGGTTCGAGAAGAACGTTTTCACCGATCTCTCCCCTTCTCGTCGAAGCTCGGCGCAGAGACGAGCTATCCGACCTTTTCGAAGCGCAAACCGCCCGGCTGGAACGCCTGCGGCGCGAGATAGTGGTCGACGAGCAGGAACGCGAACAGCGCCATCAGGTACACGATCGAGTAGTTGAAGACGCGCATCGGAAAGAAATCGTCCGGCGGATGCAACAGGCGGATCGCGTAGTAGAGGAAGCCGACGCCGAGCACGAGCGCGCCGCCGAGATAGAAGAGTCCGCTCATGCCGGTGAGATACGGCAGGATCGTCACGAGCACGAGCAGGATCGTGTAGAACAGCACGTGCCAACGCGTGTACGTGACGCCGTGCGTGACCGGCAGCATCGGCACGTGCGCGCGCGAGTAATCGTCGCGGCGGAAGATCGCGAGCGCCCAGAAATGCGGCGGCGTCCAGACGAAGATGATGAGGCAGAGCAGGAGCGCGTACGGATGCACCTGCCCGGTCACCGCGGCCCAGCCGAGCACCGGCGGAGCCGCGCCGGCGATGCCGCCGATGACGATGTTCTGCGGCGTCGCGCGCTTCAGATACGCCGTATAGACGATCGCATAGCCGATCAGCGAGGCGAACGTCAGCGCCGCGGTCAGTGGATTGACGAGCGCGATCAGGATCGCCATCGAGAGCGCGCCGAGGATGACCGCGAACGCGAGCACCTGCGCCGGCTTCAGCGCGCCGGTCGGCAGTGGTCGGTGCGACGTGCGCGCCATGACCTTGTCGATGCGCTGGTCGATCAGGTGATTGATCGCCGCGGCCGATGCGGCCGCGAGCCAGATGCCGATCGTACCGGCGACGAGCGGACGCAGCGGCACCATGCCCGGCACCGCGAGGAACATGCCGATGACCGCCGTGAACACGATCAACGCGACGACACGCGGCTTGGTGAGCTCGAGGTATTGGCGGGCGATGGGTGGCATTCGGCGCGGATCGATTTCCGGAACTGGGAGTTTATCTCCTCACGCGTTCGCGCTTTTCCCCCTCTCCCGCTTCGGGAAAGGGTTGGGGTGAGGGCCGTTCGGAGTGAGGCGTTGAACCACGCTTGCCCTCACCCTGCCCTCTCCCGCAAGCGGGAGAGGGGAAAGATAGGGTGGGCCTTGGCCCACCGTCTTTGGCGCGTCAACAAAGCGGTGGGCCGAGGCCCACCCTATGGGTTGCGTGGTGGAGCGACGCGCACGAGCGCCGCGATCAGCGTGAACAGCAGCAGCGCCGCGACACCGTTGTGCGCGGTCGCGACCGGCAGCGGCAGGCCGAGCTTGACGTTGCCGATGCCGAGCGAGAGCTGCGCGATCAGGAGAGCGCCGAGCGCGATGCCGATGCCGCGGAGCTTCGCGCGCGCGAGCTTGTGCGCGAGCCACGCGAGCCAGCAGAACACGACGAGCGCGCCGATGCGGTGCGCAATCTGGATCGCCGCGCGCGCCGGCGCGTCGAGCACGCCGCCTTCGTAGTTGACGCCGACGCCGCGCCAGAGCACGAAGCCTTCGCGGAAATCGGTCGGCGGCCACCACTGGCCCTGGCAATGCGGGAAATCGAAGCCGCACGCGAGCGCGGCGTAGTTCGCGCTGGTCCAGCCGCCGAGCGCGATCTGGCATGCGAGCAGCACGAGGCCCGCGATCACCGCGCGTTTCAGATCGCGCTGCACGAGTGTCGGCGCACGCGTCGTCGTCAGCGCGAGCGCGACGTACGAGAGCAGCGCGAACGTCAGCAATCCGCCGAGCAGGTGGCCCATGACGACGACGGGTTTCAGCAACAGCGTCACGGTCCACATGCCGAGCATCGCCTGGAACACGACGACCGCGAGCACGGCAACCGCGACGCGCCACGGCGCGGGACGATCGAGACGGAATGCGGCCGCGAGCGGCAATGCGATCGCGACGAGCGAGAGCGCGCCCGACAGCGCATACGATTGCTCGATGTACAGCGCAACGCCGAGCGCGGCCGCGAGCGCGGCGATGCCGAGCATCGCAAGCAATCCGCGTCTTTGCCAAGCGGCCGCGACGGCAAGCGCGAGCACGAGCACGCCGAGCGTTCCGGCCAGCATGCGATGCACCTGCTCGCGCCATGCCTTGTGCGTCTCGTACGGACGATCCGGGAACGCGGCGTTCGCTTCGGCGATCGCCCTTTCGTGACCGGGCCACGTCGCCTGTCCATAACAGGTCGGCCAGTCGGGGCACGAGAGTCCCGCATCCGACAATCGCACGAACGCGCCGAATACGATGACGCCGAACGCGAAAGCGGCCGCGAACGCGGCGATGCGCGCCGGCGTCACGATCCTGCGGAACGTCTCCGCGACGCTCATCCCTTGATCAGCCTCGCGAGATCCTTGCGCAGGAGATTGCCGTCGTAACCTGCCGGATAACTCAGGATCAGGAATCCGCGCGGATCGACGAGCACGACCGCGACATCGTCGCCCGCGGCGGGACGATACGAGGCGAGCTTCTCATCGACGTCGCGCGCTCGCTCGACCGGTTTCAGCGGCTCGAGCGCGTTTGCGGCGAGCGTCGCGTCGAGCACGACGACGCGCACGCGATAGGCGTTCTGGTTCAGCGTGAGCCGCGCGCGTCGCAGCTCGTCGATGCGCGCGAGACACTTCGCGGCGCAATCGGGACCGGTCAGCGCGAACAGAGTCCACGACCATTCCTCGTCCTTCCAGACGAGCGGCTTGCCGTCGTCGAGCACGAAGCGCGCGGCGCGCAGATCCTGCGGCGGCTCGATCAGCGTGCCGTAGTTGCGCATGCCGGACGGACGCCAGCCGAGCGCGTTCAGGAAATACGCCGTGCCGAGCGGTGCCGCGAACAGCAGCACGATCAGGATGAAGGCAAGTCGCTTGCGATTCCTCGAAGTCATGTCCGATCCGGTTTTTGCCAGTGCATGCCGACGAACACGACGACGACGGCGGCGGCGAGCGTGAACCACGTAAACGCGTAGGCGCGGTGGCGTTCGGGCGGAAAGACGTCCGGACGCCATTCGCGCACGAAGCCGCTGGCGGCATCGGGCGCGAGCCGCAGCATTCTCGCATCGAGCGATCGGCCGAGGTCGGCCGAGATCTCGCCGACGTCGAGGTAGATCGACTGCTTCGGCCACGCGCTCTGCCGCGGCAGCGGATTGCCGCCGAGCCTGAGGCCCGAGCCCGGCGGCGGCGCGTACAGCGCGAGCAGCTGCTGCTCGCCGGCCGGAAGCGGCGGAATCGCCGGAGGCTCGCCGCTCGCACTGCCGGCGACGAATCCGCGATCGACGAGGATCGCCGGGCTGCCGTCGGCCGGCTCGAACACGGCGATCGCGATGCTGCCGACCTTGCCGGCATGCGTCTGGTCGACGAGCACGTACGTATGCGTGGCGTCGTAGCGTCCGTGCACGGTCACGAGCGGATAGCGTTCCGCGACAGCGGGCATGCGGCGCGCCGCGTCGAGCGTCACCGGCGTCTGCGACATCGCGTTCGCGTAGGCGGCGAAGAGGCGCTCTTTCTGACCGGCGCGATCGACCTGCCAGACGCCGAGCGCGGAGAACGCCGCGACGCCGAAGGCCGTCAACGCGACGGCGGCGAGTCTCGGCCGATGCCAGGATCTATCCACGAAAGGCGATCCGAGCGGGTATACTCGCGCGCGGCTCCATCGGCGGTTTCAGGACGGCGCGACGCGCGATGCTTACGACGATCGTCATCATCATTCTGCTTGCGGCGATCGTGTTCAACCTCGGCGCGGGCCTCTATTTCATGATGACCGATCGCGGCAAAACCGACCGCACGGTCAGGGCGCTGACGTGGCGCATCGGATTGTCGGTCGCGCTGATCATCCTAGTGATCATCGGAATCCTGACCGGCATCATCAAGCCGCACGGCGTCGGTCCGTAATCTCCGCGCGATCCGCGCACGAATCTCGATCGTTCATAGGGTGGGCTTCAGCCCACCTTTTTCCGACGATTCGCGCGAGACGGTTCGCGCGCGGTGGGCTGAAGCCCACCCTATGTTCTTTCTCGTCAGAGCACGTAGACGAACATGAAAAGGCCGAGCCACACGACGTCGACGAAGTGCCAGTACCAGGCAACCGCTTCGAACGCGAAGTGGTGATCCTTGGTGAAGTGCCCGCGCGCGCAGCGCAGCCAGATCACCGTCAGCATGATCGCGCCGAGCGTCACGTGCAGGCCGTGGAAGCCGGTCAGCATGAAGAACGTGGAGCCGTAGATGCCGCTGCCGAGCGTGAGGTTGAGATGCTCGTACGCCTCGGCGTACTCGTGCGCCTGGAAGCCGAGGAACGTCGCGCCGAGGAGAACCGTGAGGCCGAGGAAGATCAGCAGCAGCTT